>JAJZCT010000110.1 GCA_021828925.1 Planctomycetota bacterium | reverse complement strand
TCATTCATAATTATGCATAGCGCTAATAATAATAAGAAGAAATCTGCATTGTCCGGATCGGCTATACCGGCACTGGAACGTGGCCTGGATGTGCTCGAACACGTCAGCGGGGTGGACACGCCGCTGACGCTGACCGCCGTTGCCCGCCTCTGCGGACGTTCCGTATCGGAACTTCAGCGCGTGGTGGCGTGCCTGCATCAGCGCGGTTATCTGTTTCGCGATGCCGGCGGAACGTATCGGGTCAGCAGCAAACTATTTCGCATGGGCCAGGCATGCCCGCCATTCCAGGATCTGCTGACGCGTTCGCGCCTACCCATGCGCCGGTTCGCACAAACTTCCGGCGAGGCTGTTCATATAAGTGTGTTGGCTGAGGATCGTCTGCTCATACTGGCCAATGTGCCCGGACCAGGGTATTTGCAACTCGGCATCAACGCCGGCACGCCGCACGATCCGATACTTAGCGCTTCGGGAAGAGTATTTCTGGCCTCCATGCCACCTGCGGAGTATGAGGCCTTTATCAAAAGAAATAGTATTAAGCCAGACCGTGTTAAGGCTTTAAACCCCAGGCTGGCGCGTATTGGCCGAAGTGGCTATGAGTGTGTGGAAAGTCATTTGTATTGCGGAGTATATGACTTGGCCCTTGCCGTGAGGTCGCGTGACGGGGAATGTGTGGCGGCATTGGCGTGCTCGTACCTTCGCCCGCGTAATTATTCCGCGGCAGGAAGAACCTTGGCGATGCAAACCCTGTTGCCGAAATTGCGCCATTGTGCTCGGCAAATCGCCGCCGCCTTTGATTCCGCACCGTCCGCCCCAGAGGAGGCAATGCTATGAGCACCTGTTTCGGAACCCGGGCGCTGATAACCGGCGGATCGCGCGGAATTGGGGCGGCTTATGCCGAGGCGTTGGCCGAAAGCGAATGCTCCGTGGTCATCAATCATTGTGGGGATGGTGATAATGCCCGCCAGTTGTGCCGGCGCTTGGGAACAATATCTCCATCTCCCTGTCATGAAATTGAGGCCGATGTGGCCAAGCCCGAAGCGGCGCGGGAGATGGTGCATCGGGCGGCATCACTGCTGGGCGGTCTGGATATCATTATCAGCAATGCCGGGATTTGCCGCTTCATCCCGTTTTTAGAGATCACGGATGAGATCTGGTCCCGGCATATAGGTGTCAATTTAAGCGGGAGCTTCTACGTGGCACAGGAAGCGGCGAAAATCATGGTCGCCGCCGGTCATGGCGGCCGGATAGTTATTACCACCAGCATTGGTGCGTTTCGGTCCAACGCGACGCAAACACATTATTGCGCCACCAAAGCCGGCCTTGATCTGCTCATGCAGGGAATGGCCCTGGAACTCGGCCCGTATGCTGTCACGGTCAATGCCATCGCTCCAGGCTGGATTCACACGGATATGAATGATGCCGTATCACGTGATACCGCTGTAGTTTCACCGTGGCTCAAAGCGCATTGCCCGCTGGGCCGTCTGGGCCGACCGGATGATCTCAAGGCGGCGCTAAATTTTCTAGTGAGCCGCGAGGCATCGTATGTCACTGGGACAACCATTTCAGTAGACGGAGGTTGGAACGCGCAATTATGAAACCCTACCAGATTACACTGTTAAAAATGGGTGAAACCCGTGTGCCGGCGGCGGAAGTTTATTGGATGGAGCGGCTGACCGGTTGGGAAAATCTGACCTTTTGGGCATGTTTGATTACCAATGGCCAACGCCTCATTCTGTTGAACACCGGGTTTCCACAGGATGTCTCCGCTCTGCATCAACACTGGACCTCCTGGGCCAGAGCCGCAACCGGTGAAGACGGCCATGCACCCGTGGTGGCGCCTGAAAACTGGATTGTTCGCGCTTTGGCATCCCGCGGAATTGATCCGGCGCAGATCAACGACGTGCTGGTTACACCGCTGACCGCCTATGCCACCGGTGGTCTGGATCAATTCTCCAGTGCACGGCTTTGGATGTCGCGCCGAGGCTGGATTGACTTCCATGCCCCGGATCCCGAGATTCCGCAACTGCCCCGTCATCTTGTCTTTCCACCCTCCGTTTTGAGTCATCTGGTGATGCATGCGGCTTCCCGCATTCAATTACTGCCGGATGAGGAAACGGAATTTATTCCCGGCATTCGCTCGTGGTTCTGCGGGGGCCACCATCGTTCCAGCATGGTTTTTTCCATTCAGACCTCAGCCGGTCGTGTGGCCGTGACCGATGCCATCTTTACGTACCGCAATTATGACCAGCGCATTGCTCTGGGACTTAGCGAATCCCTCGAGGAGCATCACAGGCTTTATGCCAGACTGGCCCGGCAGGGGGATATGGTTCTTCCGCTCTATGATCCCCTGGTGGAAAAACGTCATCCAACTCTTCAGATCGGTAAACTATGATAACTTTAGATTTCAAAGATAAAACCGCAATCATCACCGGTGCCGGCAGCGGGTTCGGACGGGCAACTGCCCGGATGCTGGCCCAGTGCGGTGCCCGCATTGTCGGCGTGGATCGTAACGGTCAGGCGCTTGCTGAAACCATGGCGGGTCTTCCCGATATCGGCGGCGGACATCTGACGATTGTAAAGGATTTGCGCCCTGCGGTGGCTGTATCCGATGTCATCGCGCAGACAATGGCCCATGCGGCCCACCTCGACATTCTGGTGAATTCAGCAGGCGTGTGTCATTTCACCGCCGCCAATAAAATCAGCCCGGATGAATGGGATGAGGTGCTGGAGACTAATCTGAAATCACTTTATTTTCTCGCCGTGGCCGCGGCGGAAGTCATGGAACCGCAGCGCGGGGGACGTATCATCAACCTCGGTTCCAACGCCGGACGAAAGGGCCGGGCTTTTTCTGCCCATTACGCCGCGGCCAAGGCGGGCGTGGCGAATGTCACAGAGTCTCTGGCTCTGGCCTATGGCAAGAAGGGCATTACCGTCAATACGGTCTGCCCGGCGGTGGTGTTGACCGATATGTGGAAGCGTAATTTTCAGGAACTTGAGCCAATAACCGGCAAGCCGGCTGAGGAACTGGTCCGGAATTGGACGGCCGACACGCCGCTGCAGCGCTTGGGAACGGTGGAAGATGTCGCCAATCTGATAGTGTTTCTGGCGTCTGCCCACGCCGGTTTTATTACCGCGCAGGAAATTAATGTCTGCGGTGGATTCATGCTGACCTGTTAAAGGGAATAAAAAATGAATATTGAGCTTTCGCAGTTGATTCAACGCGATCTGCGGCAGGACCAACCCGGCGAGGTGGGTATTTCATCGTTGCGTTTCGCCTATGAGGCCATGGAGCGCGGCGATGTGACAGAAGCCAGAAAAATTGTTGAATATGCCCGACTGGAATGGCAGGTGGTTCATGATATGTTCGTAAACTGGTCGTGGTCCTTTTTTACGTATATTGCCGACACTTATGGCGAAGATGCTCTGGAAAAAGCCATGCGGTCGGTCCTGGGCAGTTACTATCGCGCCCGCTATGACAAAGTCATGGCCAGTGATGTCACGACCCAGTTGCAACTGACAGTTGAAGGATTGCGCGGTCACCTCATGGGGCCGGGCAGACAGGGGGACATCGAGGTTGCCGAGGAACCAGATCGTTATAAGCTGACATTAGCACCGTGCGGCAGCGGCGGTGTGGCGCGCCAGCGGGTGGAGAGCGGCGCGGAACCGCGACCTGAACTTTTCGGTTTTTCAAAAGGTCCGCATTCCTGGACCTGGGGCAGGCAACGCGTCTGCTATTACTGCGCCCATTGTTCGATGGTCAATGAAATCATGGCGATTGAAAACTATGGTCATCCAATGCGCGTGACCGAATATCCCGAAAACGCTGAAGATCCCTGCGTATGGTATATCTACAAAGACCCTAATAAAATTCCCGCACACTATTATGAGCGTGTCGGCAAAACGGCTCCGGTTTCTGCCCCGCGCCCAGAGGAGGCCCCATGACTATGGATCCCGCTGAGGCATGGTCCACGCCGTTAGCCGCGCCCTTGGAACCCCCTTTTCCGTTTACTTTCCGCGATGTCGAGGTGTTGACGCTGGTCTACCGAACCACCCCGGAAGCGGTGCGCCGACTGACCCCCGCGCCCCTGATGCCGATCAGTGATAGCGTGCTGATTCACATTTACAATATGAATGATGTGGACTATCTCGGGCGTTATGGAGAGTGCAATGTCATGCTGGGTGCCGAATTACCCGGAAAAATCAGCGGCGGATTTTCGCCTTTTCTTTTTCTCAACAGTGATGGCGGCTTGGCGCAGGGCCGCGGCATACACGGTCAGCCCAAGAAATGGGGGAATCCACGGGTGGAATTCCGGGGTGATCTTATTGTGGGTATTCTGGAACGCAACGGCATTGATATAGTCACCGGCACCATGGGCTACAAGCATCAGCGCGGAGACCTTGCGAATTTAAAACGCGATACGTTTGACTTTGCGGTAAATCTGAATTTCAAGTTGTTGCGGCATATTGATGGACAGCCTGCGGTCCGCCAGATTACCTGCCGCGCCTTAACCGATGTTAAGGTGCATGAATGCTGGCGCGGACCCTGTTCGGTGGATCTGCGGCCTCATATCCTGGCTCCGCTTTATGAATTACCGGTGATAAAAACGGCCGATGCCTATTTCTGGCGTGCCGAATTTACATTGATTCCGGGAACTGTTGTCCATGACTATCTGGAGTCCGCATGAAAGTATTTATTACCGACTACGGGTTCTCAGATATTCACCAGGAACGACACATCATAAATTCCGCCGGCCATGATCTTTTGGCTGGTCAATGCAAGTCTCCCGAGGCGGTACTTTCGGCGGCGGCAGATGCCGATGCGCTGCTGGTGCAATGGGCACCGATAACCGCCGCGGTGATCAACGGCCTTAACAAATGTCGGGTCATCGTGCGTTATGGCATTGGCGTGGACAATGTGGATATCGTCGCCGCCAAAGCCCGTGGTATTCCAGTATGCAACGTACCCGATTATTGCATTGACGAGGTCGCGGACCATGCCTTGGCCTTGGCCTTGTCCCTGGCCCGCCAGTTGACGATGATTGATCGTCGCGTACGCAGTGGTACTTGGAAAATAACCCCCGATTATCCCATGCCCGCGTTAAATACAATGACATTTGCCACCGCAGGCTTGGGTCGCATCGCCCGCGCCGTACTAGCTCGCGCCGGCGCGCTTGGCTGCCGGCTCGCGGCGTATGATCCGTATGTTAAACCGGAAGTATTTGCCGCCAATGGCGTCACGCAATTAACCTTGGGAGATCTGTTCGCACAGGCGGATGTGCTATCGCTGCATTTGCCCTTGACACCGCAGACCAGATATCTGATCAACGCGTCCACCTTGGCGAAGATGAAACCCACCGCCATCCTTATCAACACCGCCCGGGGCGGGCTGATCGACGCGGCCGCTTTGGCGGACGCGTTGCAGGCCCGAGGGATCGCCGGTGCAGGAGTCGATGTATTTGACCCAGAACCGCTTCCGGCGGAGCATCCATTGCGGCACTGTAACACTGCCATCCTGACTTCGCACATCGGGTGGTTCAGCGACCAAAGTGTGCCCAAGCTGCAACGCCTGGCTGCGGAGGAAGTAGTTCGGGCCTTGCGCGGCGAAGTGTTAAAAAATCAGATTGTTGTTTAAACTGCATCCGTGTCGGAAATCAAAAAGGATCAACGCATGAAGATTGTTCGATTTTCTGATGTTCAGGGTCAATGCCATTGCGGCGTACTTGAACCCGATGGCCAGGTCCGTCTCATCACGGGCGATCTGTTTGAATCCTTTACGCTCACAGACCAGCGGTTCCGACCGGTGAAACTGCTGGCTCCGGTTCAGCCGACAGCTATTTTCTGTATCGGTTTGAATTATCGGCGGCACGCTGCGGAAACGAATGCCCGCATCCCGGAATTTCCGGTGCTATTTATGAAAAATCCAGCGGCGGTTCAGAACCCCGTTGATCCCGTGACGTTGCCGCGGCATCTGAACAGCGATCAGGTGGATTACGAATGCGAATTAGCTATTGTGATCGGACGCAAGGCCAAAAACGTTTCGGCGGATCAGTCGCTTGATTACGTATTGGGGTTCACCGCCGCCAATGATATTTCCGCGCGTGACTGGCAGATCCAGCGGGGGGGATCACAATGGTGTCGTGGAAAAACGTTTGACACCTTCTGCCCTCTGGGGCCGGCGATTGTTACGTTGGACGAAATCGGCGATCCGAACAAGTTGAGCATTCAGACGCGAGTAAATGGTCAAACGCGGCAGCAATCCAATACCGCGGATATGATTTTTTCAGTAGAGCGCATCATTGAATTTCTTTCCGGATCCACGACACTCCTGCCCGGCACGGTAATTTTAACCGGCACGCCGGAAGGTGTGGGCATGGCGCGGCAACCGCCGCTGTGGCTTAAACCGGGCGATCAGATAGAGGTTGAGATCGAGAAAATCGGCGTTCTGGCCAATCCGGTTGTTGCGGAAGCGGTGTGATCTGCCGTGGATACAGAGGGCGTACTTGAGGCATATTGCTGCCGGCCCTAAAATCAGCGATTAAATCCGCTGCTTGAAAGCGTGAACACGGATTGGCGAAGCCTGGCACATGGCTCAGCATGACCATGACAGGCAGCTACTGTTTTGAAGAAGAGACTATAAAACATGCCAAAATCAAAGAGCAGAAAAAGCGTCAAATCCCTCAACAAATCCAACGCTTATGCCACGCCCGCCAAGGCTTGGCAAGCGCGGATCGGTGACGCCGCCGATCCGCTGGCGGAAAAATTTGTGGAATCCATTTCCTTTGATTACCGGCTGGCCGAGCACGATATTCGGGGCTCACTGGCGCACGCGGACATGCTGTGCACAAAGGGGATGATTTCCGCAACCGATCTTACGGCCATTCGCAAGGGCTTGAATAGTATTTTAGACGACATACGCGCTGGCACGTTTGAATTTGATGTTAAGCAGGAAGATATTCACATGGCCGTGGAGGCCGCCTTGATTCAACGTGTGGGTGATCCGGGCCGCAAGCTTCACACGGCACGGTCCCGCAATGATCAGGTCGCATTGGATATTCGCCTTTGGTGCGTGGCCGCCATTGATCGTATGGATCAACTTCTTACGGAATTGCAGGGGGCGTTTGTGGCTCTGGCCCGGCAGGACGGCGGAATTGTCATGCCGGCCTATACCCATTTGCAGCGGGCGCAGCCGATACTTTTCGGCCACGAACTTCTGGCGTATGTGGAAATGTTTCAGCGCGATCGCTATCGACTGGCGGATTGCCGGAATCGTACCAACATCAGTCCACTAGGCTCCGGCGCGGTAGGGGGCAGCACGCTGCCTATTGACCGACAGCAGGTGGGGCGGCAACTGGGCATGAAGGGCATAACCGCAAATTCTCTGGATTCCATCAGTGATCGGGACTTTGTCGTGGAGTTCGCTTTTGCCCTTTCCATGATTGCCATGCACTTATCGCGCTGGGCAGAACAATGGATTTTGTACAGCTCCACCGAGTTTGATTTCATTCGTATTGCCGATCAGTTTACCACCGGCAGCAGCATGATGCCGCAGAAGCGCAACCCGGACATGCTGGAATTAATTCGCGGCCGCACCGGCGGTGTCTATGGCCAGCTTGTTGCGCTTTTGACCATGTTGAAGGGACAGCCACTGGCGTACAACCGGGATATGCAGGAAGATAAACGCTGGCTCTTTACGGGGTTTGATTCGGTGGAATTATCTCTGCGGATCGCCGCACCCATGGTAAAAAGCGCTGCCATCAAGCCGGATTCCATCGCCCGGCGACTGGATGAAGGATTTTTGGATGCCACCGTATTGGCCGAGTATCTCGTGCGAAAATCTGTGCCTTTCCGCACAGCTCATCAGATTGTGGGTTCGATGGTCGCGTATTGCGAGCGAGAAGGGGTTACGCGACTCTCGGATATTCCCCTGGAAGTTATGCAAAGCATGTCACCGCAAATTGGTGCCGATGTGCGAGATGTGTTGGGTGCGGGCAATGTTGTTGCGGCCTACCAGTCGGCGGGTGCCGGTGGAATAAAGCAGCTTTCCGCACAACTCAAACGGTGGAGCAAAGCGCTGAAGCAATAATAAATCTCGCGCAGCCGTGCACGCGAGCCAGAACAGTTTCCAATGTGACGGTGAGAGCCTGTCGAGCCGCGCCGATAAATTCCGCTCGGATCGAATAATAAGAATTATCAGGGAATTGGATTTACTGTATACCTGCCCGGTAAAAAATCAGGAGGCTTGGCATCCGGGCGTGGCAAAAAAAGCCAGGGCAGCGCGCTTTGTACGTTTCCCTAAGATCGGGTAAATTACACCCTCATCGGGGCGTAGCTCAGCCTGGCTAGAGCGCCTGGTTTGGGACCAGGAAGTCGCAGGTTCGAATCCTGTCGCCCCGATTTTGGCCGAAGGCCAAAATAGAGCAGGAGTTTCGAGAGAGTAGATAGTAGAGCACATTCGGCTGGGACAAAAGAGAGGCTGTCGCCGAGACAGCGAAGACCCGCAATCGTCAACCTACTATTCCGGTTCTCCGCGGCCCCAAGCTGCGGAGCGGATTGAAACAGGGCTCGCGGTGCGAGCACACGCGGCTAAGAGTTGTTTTCCGGGGCCGCAGGACGCCATAGCCGGTGTTTTCGTTGGGTGTCGGTAAATCGTTGCGGCGTGGGCGGCGGCGCTGCCCGCCGGCTGCGGCGGTGCGGTTACAACTCTCACGTGGCGTGATCCGTTTCTGGCAGGTCGCTGGATTCTATGCCCATTTCTTTTACTTTTTTGTTCAGGGTGTTGCGGTTAATGCCTAGAAAGTCCGCAGCTTT
>JAJZCT010000109.1 GCA_021828925.1 Planctomycetota bacterium | reverse complement strand
AATCAAATCCACCCAATACCAGCGCTTCAAAAAACAAAACAAGGAACTCGTAGAAAAAATCGAAGAACTGAACCGCCACAAGTAAAGCCCTCAACCGCACAGTGGTTCAGGGCCTGTAAGAATTCTTTGAAGTCGGGTGGCAACGGGATCATATTGGTACCCCACCTGTCGCATAAGTTCCAATGCTTCTAAGCGCTCAACGGGCGTTTTGGAGAGCCAATAAGCCCGATCATCCGCATCCGCCTGCCGCAACGTGGTCACCGTCAGCACGGATCGGTCCACGCGAATCTCTTGAGATCGTTTTTGATGCTTCATCACATCAAGCCCATTATTTATCCGCGTGATCTGCGTAATCCGCGGTCTTTCTACAGTCTATCTCGGCTACACGAAAAGCTGACATCCGCCATTGTCATGACGTAAGCCGCATGTCCGGTCGTCCAATGGCGTGCAGTGTATGCCCCCATCCAAAAAACCCGCAAATACTGAATTTACTGACCAATACTGTAATTACTGATCAATACTGAAATTACCGATCCACCAAGTGAAACGGGGACGACGGGACTCGAACCCGCAACCACCGGATCGACAATCCGGTGCTCTAACCAATTGAGCTACGTCCCCTGGAACATCCAGAGTTCCGTATATTACGGACAAGCTCACCGGCCTGTCAAGGAAGGCCCCGCAAGAAAAATCCCGGCATTCATGATCAGCAATCATTTGCTGTACCCTGCCATAAAGAGTATTCTTTGGTGGTTTTGCGCTCTGGAGCAGCACGATGAGTATCTCGACAGATTTAATGGCCCGGCATGACGCAGGGCTGATTGGCAATTATGGCAAACTTCCGGTCGTGCTGACACGCGGGCAGGGAGCCACGCTTTGGGATGCCGACGGTAAGGAATATCTTGACTTTTTTGCCGGTTTCGGCGGAACCGTTTTGGGGCATTGCCACCCTCGGCTTGTCGCGGCCATTACCCAGCAGGCGCAAAGCCTCTGGCAGGTGGGCAATCAATTTTACAGTGAACCGCAAATTCGCCTTGCCGAGCACTTGAAATCCAAAGCCTTTGATGGACGGGCGTTTTTCTGTCATAGCGGAGCCGAAGCGGCGGAAGCGGCCATTAAGCTGGCACGCATTTCCGCTGGCCCGGATCGCCCCAAAATTGTCACCATGAAAAAAGGCTTTCATGGCCGCACAATGGGAGCCTTATCGGCCACCGCTGGCCCCGCGCAAAATGGCTTTGCGCCCTTAGTCCCCGGTTTTGTGCATGTCCCCTTTGATGATCTGGCAGCCTTGGAGGAAGTGGTGGACGGCACGACCGCCGCAGTCATGCTGGAACCGATTCAGGGTGAAGGGGGTATCAATGAGCCGACCTACGGCTACCTGAAAGCGGTGCGGGAATTGTGTGACCGTTGCGGGGTGGTTCTGATTTTTGATGAAGTCTGGACGGGCGTTGGTCGCACGGGCCATTGGTTTGGACATCAGATATCGGGCGTGATACCGGATATTATGACGCTGGGCAAAGCCCTGGGCGGCGGCGTGCCGGTGGGGGGGATACTGGCAAGTCCGCGGCTGGCAGCGTTTTTCAAGCCCGGCACCCACGGCTGCACGCTGGGCGGCAATCCGATTTGCGCCAGCGTCAGTGCCGCGGTATTTGACGTTATTGAGCAGGAAAATCTGCTGGAGTATGCGCGCGCTTCAGGAGCGAGCATCCGTGATCACTTGGGCAGTTGTTCCGTGCGTCATAAGATTAAAGCCATTCGCGGTAGCGGCTTATTTCTGGGCGTAGAACTGACCATACCCGATGCGCTGCCGGTCGTGCGAAACGCTTTAGATAATGGCCTGATCATCAACGTCACACAAAAAAATGTCCTGCGGATTTGCCCGTCGCTGGTTATAACACATCAGCAGATTGAAAAATCTCTGGCAATTCTGGAAAAAGCGATCGCGGCAGTTTGATTTTGAAATTCAATCGGTACAATGGGTTCTGCATGCTGTTGTGCCCGGAGAATTTTTGATGTCTGCTAGAGAATGTATGAAGTGCTCGCGCCCCGCGTTGATTCACATCACCGATGTAATCACAAAAGGGCCGCCGTTAAAAGTTGTCGAGGTGCATTTGTGCCTGGAACACGCCATCGAAGCCGGGCTTATGGGAGCTCCGATCCTGGTTGGAAAAACGTCCTCAGGCAAGCTGATCAAACAAATTCCCATGCACCCGGAACTGGCCAAATTAAAACAGCTTGATGCCGCAGCCGGCGTTGCGGATGATGAAAATATTGCCGAGGCACCAGCGACCTGCCCAACCTGCGGGACAACGTGGGCGCAATTTCAAAAAGGCGGTCTTCTGGGATGCGCCAACGATTACACATTATTTGATGAGCCTTTGACCGATATGATTCGTTCCATGCATGAGCGGCACACCCAGCATACCGGAAAACTCCCGCCACAAAGCAGCGCCAGTGATACCATTCTCCGCGCCAGAAAAATCCAACTGGAATCGCAACTGGCGGCGGCGGTGCATGGAGAACGCTACGAAGAAGCCGCCCGCCTGCGCGATCAACTTCGTGCCATGTCAGAAAGCAGTACCTGAATGCTATGGTCACGCCCCCGCCAAAGTGCGGATATTTTCCACAACCGTAATAGGCCTAATTAGCTCAATGCGGCAGCGTTGAGTTGCTCGCGGAGATGCTGTTGGATAACGCGATTTACTTTGGTCCGTCGCGTTTGGCTCATTTATTGGCCCTGTGATACGGCCAACGCTTTCACCACTGCGGCATCACGGGCGGATAAATCGGGGTATTCCGTGACGCTGCCGACATCCGGGCGTCGCTTCCAGGATCGGGCGCAGCTGAGATATTTTTCACGCGTGTCGAGGATTTCCACCGCCAGCGTATTGCCGGAAATAATCCGATGGAAGCCCGCACCCAAGACATCTTCCAACTCCTGACCATAGCTGGTCATCAGGCCTGCCAGCGGATGATCGGGGGGAACCGTAATAACCGCTTCACTGTCCAGCGGATTGCCCAGTCCACTGGCCTTTTTCAAAGCATCAAGCTGTTTGAGTCCATCCTGCACCAGCGGCATAAGCGTTTCCCAGTGAGCCAGTAATTCTGGGGCTATCGGCTCCGGTGGGGGGGTAAAGGTATGGGTGTGTATGCAATCGCCGAACATGTTCTTAAGTCCGGGCACATCGTGGGTGATGCGGCAAACTTCATCCGCGGTGAAGGCCAGTATCGGGGCACATAGCTCTACAAGATACAGCAGCAACGTCGCGCAAACGCTTTGCGACGCCCGCCGGCGCGGATCATTGGGTAATTCGCAATAGAGCCGATCTTTAATGGCTTTAGCATAAATTGTGGAGATATCTACATTGCAAAAATCATATAAAGCGCGGAACACTTTGTGGAATTCATACTGGTTATACGCTTGGTGTACATCCGCGGTCATGGCTCCAAGTCGGCCAAGCATCCAAGTATCAATGCTTTGCGGCTGGGGCTCAGAATGATTTTCTTTGATATTAAAATCATATAAATTTCCCAGCAGATAGCGGATGGTGTTGCGGATTTTGCGGTAAGCATCACTGGTGCGGTCCAGCAACTCCTTGGAGCAGGGCATATCATCCTGATAATCAACACTGGCCACCCAAAGCCGCAGCACATCGGCACCATTTTGTTTTAATGCATCGGAAACTTTTATATCGTTGCCCTGACTTTTGGACATCTTGTGGCCATGGCTGTCGACAATAAAGCCGTGCGTGAGGATCTGCTTAAATGGCGGCGTATCGCGATATCCGGCGGCTTCCAGCAGGGAGGCCTGAAACCAGCCCCGGTGCTGATCCGACCCTTCCAGATACAAATTGGCGGGATAGCCCAGTTCCGGATGCGTCGCTTCCAGAACCGCATGATGCGAAGCCCCGGATTCAAACCAGACATCCAGAATATCATTGCCCTTACGCAATTCGTGGGTATGAAAGGGATGCTCTGCAACGGTTGTCCCTTCCGCGGTCAATGCGGTGTCAAACCATTGATCCGCACCGAGAATCTGCTGCGGCGAATGCGTATACCAGCTATCCGCACCATGTTGGCGTACATAATCCGCCACGCGCCGCACCGATTTTTCCGTCAGCAGAATTTCACCATTTGGAGCAAAAAATGCCGGGATCGGTACGCCCCAGGAGCGCTGGCGGGAAATGCACCAGTCCGGCCGGGTTTCCAACATGCCGGCGATGCGGTTTTTGCCCCAGGCGGGTATCCACTGCACCTGGTCAATAAAGGTTTTGGCTTGTTCCAGCAGCGGGCTATTTCCGCCGGCGCGGACAAACCATTGTTCGGTAGCGCGTAGAATCGTCGCCTTGCGGCACCGCCAGCAATGGGGATAGCTGTGCTGTATTTCCTGCCGGTGAAATAATAAACCCGCATCCGCCAAATGTTGGACGATCGGTTCATTGGATTGCCAGATGCTTTGCCCGCGCAAAAACTCCGGCACGCTTTGATCGTATCGGCCATCCGCCAGTACCGGACAGTAAACATCCAGTCCGACTTTTCGGCCGGTTTGATAATCGTCGGTGCCATGGCCCGGCGCAATATGCACCAGACCCGTGCCATCATCGAGTGTGACATATTCAGCAGGAACAATGGACTGCCTGCGGGTGATTTCCAAGGGATGAGCATAGCTGATGCCTGCGGCAATTAAATCTGCACCCGTGATGGTGTCAGAAATGCGGTAATGGGTAATGCCGGCCTGCAGCATCACGGTGGCAATGCGCTTGGCGGCCAGAATCACAACCTGGGGGCCGTTGTGCTCATAGGTTGCCACCGCGTACTGATGTTCCGGATGCACCGCCACCGCGCGGTTGGCGGGAATGGTCCACGGGGTCGTCGTCCAGATCAACACATGCGCGTGCTGCGGTTTGGTGCCCCACGCCGCCGGCCAGGAGCCGGTGGTTAAATCCATGGTGAATTTAACAAATATCGAAGTATCTTTTTTGTTGGAATATTCCAGTTCCGCTTCCGCGAGAGCAGTCTGATCAAACGTACACCAGTGCACCGGCTTGCGTTGACGAAATACCAGCTCGCGCTGCAGCAGGCTCGCCAGCACATCCAGAACACCGCCTTCATACGCCGGATCAAGCGTGAGGTAAGGTTTATCGAACTGCCCCAGAATGCCCAGGCGTTCAAAGGATTCGGACTGCAACTTGACATATTTCATGGCGTAATCGCGGCAGCGCAGACGAATTTCCCCGGCGGATAATTCCCGCATCTTCGGCCCAAGTTCCTTCTGAATGGCACTTTCAATCGGCAGGCCGTGGCAATCCCAACCCGGGACGTAAGGCGCATCATAGCCTTGCATGGTGCGGTATTTCACCACCATGTCCTTCAGCACTTTATTAATCAGGTGGCCCATGTGAATATCGCCATTGGCGTAGGGGGGGCCGTCATGCAACACCCATTTGCCGCGGGAATGCGGAATCGCACGAATCCGCTGATACAGGTTTTCGGTCTTCCACGTGGCCAGAATTCCCGGCTCCCGCTGGGTCAAATTGGCCTTCATGTCGAAGCCGGTTTTAGGCAGATTCAGCGACGCACGATAATCTGCGGCAGGCTTGGGCGATACATCCGGTGATTGTTCAGTTGTCATCTAACTCGTTTCAACCTATCTGGAAAAAACATCCCGCCACGCGCCACCCGGCCGCCATGGCAAAACCCATAATATACCCCGAAAGGTGACCTAGTGGAACACGCCGAGAGAACCTGATCGTGGCAAGATTATAGACACGGCGTGCCACTTTGCCGGGGAGGGGAAGAGATTTTGGGTCAATGGCAGGGAAGTGGCAGGGAAGTGGCAGGGAAGTGTTGCGGAGAGGGGCTGTGCCGACTAGTCTATGGCGTGGAAATTTCGAATGCCGCCGTCAAATTGGGCTGTGACATTCCAAATTACATCACTGACCTCGCGGATCGATGGCATTGTGAGAAGTAGTGCGAACACCCAAAGAATCAGAAAAAGTATATAGCTTTCTAAGCCGCGGCATCGAAACGGGTCGATTTCGGGTTCATGATCGCATTCCCACTGAGCGCATCCTGGCGGAACGGTTTAATGTATCCCGACCGACAGTGAGCCGCGCGATCCATCGGTTGGTTGCGGAAAAACTGATCCGGCGCAACGGCAAAGCGGGGTCCGTTGTGATTGCAGCGCCCCCGAGACGGAAGCTTACTTTTGGTGCCGTACTTTGGGGGCTGGCCCGACAACATGAGGAGGAATCTCCATTCGGAGGTGCTGGGAGCGAGTTGCTTTATCGCGCAGGCCTTGAAAATTGGTCGGTAATACTTCATGATCCAACCTGGACAAATGATCCAACAGAATCCGGATTGACGGCCCGATACAATTCAATCGCCAAAGAATTTATTCTGCGAGAAGTTTCCGGTATATTTTTAATGCCACAGGATGTTCTGGCGGATCAGTATATATCCTCCTCTGCCACGATTGTTGAGGATTTTCTCGCGGCTGGAAGACCAGTGGTGTTAATTGACCGCGATATCATGCGGTATCCCGCGCGGAGCCGCGTGGATCTGGTGGGTATTGATAACTTTGGTGCCGGCTTTACCCTTGCTGAACACTTTATCAAGTTGGGCTGTCGGCGAATCGATTTTTTTGGGTATTCTACACGTGTGCCGACGCAAGAATCCCGTATAGCCGGTTATCTTAAGGCCCTGGAGTACCATGGCATTCGTGCCGACTCAGCAGGTGTGCATCATGGCAATCTCTTTGATAGTGCCTTTGTAACAGAAACGCTTAAGCGTCGCCGCCCGCAGGCCATACTTGTGGTCAGCGATTCGCGTGCGGCGTGCGTGATGCGGTTTGCCATGGAATCGGGAATGAAGGTACCGCAGGATTTGCGAATCGGAAGTTTCGATGATCTTCCCAGTGCGGCACGTTTGCCAGTGCCGCTTACCACGATTCGGCAGCCGGCGTCCGGCCTGGGCTATCTCGCGTTCCGTACCATGATGCAGCGGATTGAGGAGCCAAGTCTTGCTCCCGTCCATTCTGAACTGACCGGTGAGTTGGTGGTCCGCGCGTCATCGGGGCCACCATTAACGGCACGACAGCTCCGGATGTAGACGGGAAATCTCGGATGTTCGGATTTTTATGGTAATGTTATCGACGCGATGTATTTCCCTTCAACCCCAATGTGGTCACCATTATGTTGGGGATGAATGACGCTCAATATCGTCCGTTCAATCAGGCTATTTTTAATAAATACCGACAGGGGTATAAAACCCTGATAGCCTCGCTGAAATCACACTTGCCTGGCGTGCGTATCGTGCTTATCGGGCCAAGCCCGTACGACGACGTTACAGCGAAACCTGGCTTTCCCGGGGGATACAATGGGGTACTGGTGCACTATATGCACTTCGTACAACAATTGGCCAGGCAAGACCATTTATTCTTTGTGGACTTCAACACACCGCTGGTAACGGTACTTAAAAAGGTGGAAAAAATCAGTCCTAAATTGGCCAAAGATGTTATTCCAGGAAGGGTGCATCCTTCGGCGGCTGGCCAACTGGTGATGGCGCAGGCATTACTCAAGGCGTGGGGTGCGCCGGCCACGGTTGACAGCGTGGCGCTTGATGCGGGCAATAGACACATCACTGAAACAAAGGATACCGTTGTACGGCATGTTCTGGTGACTAACGGGGCCGTCTCATGGACGCAAGTTGATAAGTCGTTGCCGATGCCCATTATGGCGTTGCACGAAACTTGGCCGCAGTTTCCTCCAACCTCGATTTGGGGTGCTCCATCGCCTGACATGAAGCATACCAATGCCGCGACCGCCTTGATTATTCGAGAATCCGGGTTCGTGCATGATCTTGATCGGCAGATGTTGAAGGTAACGCATCTCACGGCAGCAGATTATGAGCTGCGCATTAATGGAAAAAAGGTTGCGAGATTTACCAGTACTGAATTGGAACATGGCGTTAATATCTCTCAGTTGCCTACCCCGATGTTGGCTCAGGCCTACCGGGTTTTATCGCTGGCGTGGGAACATACACAAATTCGGTTTGCGGCGTGGCGGCAAGTACAGTTGCCAATGTCCAATATCGGATGGTTCAGCCCACAAGTTCCAGTCAACGTAAATTCCGGGCCGGGTGCAGTCAAAGCCAAAACTATCGTCAAACATATCATGCAAAATTTTTCGCGGTTACAGCACTTGGTATCGACCGAAGAGTATTTGGCCGCTACACCGAAACCATCTCATTATGAACTGTCTCCCATACGTTAAATTATTGCACGCGGTGCAGGGACTGGCCGAAGGCTTATGAAGAACGGCAGGGCGGGATGGCCGCTCTGTCGCGCTTCCATTTAATATCCATGCGCGGAACCGGTACAAGACCAGTTGGCCAATCTGCGTCCGTTCCGAACCCCGAATGGGCCGACACCACGCGCCACCGCCGGGGGCTGAAGGTGCGGTCGTCCGCAACCATGCTAAAAAATATGGTAACAGTATGAGAAATTGTGTAATTCATTATTTCGTCCTAATTATCGCCGATAAATGCATCAATTGGAATCTATTATCGGCTTGATATGGTAATGTAATAAAGTCCGGGAACGCTATTCTTCTGGAAGTCAATTGATTCCTGCATATGCTTAAAGTTATCAAATGTAATTCGGGTCGGAAAACATATCGATCCGAGTTCTGTGAGAAGTTATAACGGATGTTCCAGTAAAAACCGCTGGTTTTCACTGCGATAATGCGCAGTAAAATCAACGGGTTTTGCGTCTTTCCGGCAGCTTCTTTCTGGTGGTCTACGATATGGCTCGG
>JAJZCT010000108.1 GCA_021828925.1 Planctomycetota bacterium | reverse complement strand
ACGATGACCTGTGGCCGCAGGACCGGATTTCATGGGCGGTGCGGGCGCTACGCGAGAACCTCGACGTGGACGCGGTGGGAGGCACGTTTACCAACAACCTCGCGGTAATCCGGGAAACGGTTGAGGATGGCGAGCGGATCAGAATCGACGGGGACGCAATCTGGTGGGGCTGCCCCTTCAGTTCGGTCGGCCAGGTGACCATGCGAACCGCCGCCGTGCGGGACATCCGCGGGTTCGACGCCGACAACCGAGGCGTAGAGGACTACGATCTTTATGTCCGGATGGCTCGCCGCCGGGCAATCCTCCGCGTGCCGCGGCTCGCATTGCAGTTCCGGGTGCATCCCGGAAACCAGTCTAAAGACGCCTGGCGTATGCTTCGCGCTGGGGCTCTGTGCCTGCGCCGCCGCTTGCCGGAGGTGCCGCTGGGGCGGCGCTGGAGGATGTCGCGTCGCGCGTACCGTGGCCTATACGACCTCGTGGGGCGCGAAATCGTGGCCTCGATGCGCGCTGGCGTGCGCGGTGCCAAGGCACCCCGGACATCCGGATGGGGCGAGTTCTTACATTGGTTCGGGCCCGGATTGGCAACTGACCCGCGGCTCGCGGTGCGCTTCGCTGCGGACGCGTTTCTCCCCGGCCAACACCGGCCCGCCCCCGCGCAAGACAGCGAAGGGAAATGAAATGAACGATCCCGAAATATCCATCATCATCTGCACAAGAAACCGTGCCGACCGCCTGCGCGCCACCCTCACGGCCCTGCGTGCAGCGATTTCCGCTTCACCCGCGCCATGCGAGTTGGTCGTGGTTGATAATGGATCGGCTGATGGAACCGGCCGATTGCTGCAACGGGCGCGTTCAGAGGACCCTCACCTGTTTGCCCTCGCGTGCTCCGAGCCAGGGAAGAGTCGATCACTTAATCTCGCCCTGGCGGCGGCCCGGGGGCGGGTGCTGCTGTTCACCGACGATGATGTCATTCCTCCGGCAGACTGGATCGAGAGAATGTGCGAGCCGATATTCACCGGAACCGCCGATGCCGTTGCCGGCGGTATCCGGTTGGCACCATCGCTGCACCGGCCCTGGCTCACCGCCGCCCAGCGAAGTTGGCTCGCCAGCACCGAAGATTTGCCCAAGAACATTGATCATCCAATGATAGGTGCAAATATGGCCATTGGCCGGCATGTCCTGCAGCGTGTGCCTGGCTTTGATCCGGAGGTAGGCCCGGGCGCACTGGGCCACGCCGAGGACACGCTGTTTTGGCTTCAGGTGCGGGAGGCCGGCTTCCGCATCGCCACCCGCCTGGATATTGAAACCGTCCACCACCTTGGGCCCGAACGGCTCTCGCGAAAGGCATTCATGCGCCAAGCCCGTAAAAGAGGTGAATTCGCGGCGTATGTCGAATGGCACTGGGAGCATTTCCGCCGCCGATGGCCGCGTCTGGCCTTCCTCCGCGCCGCATGGCAACTGGCCTTCCTGCGGGTGCGGCATTTCCCGACTTGGATTGCAGCCCCCACAATGCCCGCATGGGAACTCGAGCCGATGGAGAAATATCACGCCCGCCGCTGCTACCTGCAGGAGTTGCGTCGCCCGGCCAACTACGAACACCATGGCCTTGTCCGGCGCGACACATGCCGCCTGGCCGACACGGCCCGCGCAGAGCCACCCGCAGCGTCCTCGTCGCTTCCCGCACCGGACCGCACCGTATCCACCGCCGTCCGTGAAGTCCAATCTGAAAGGAGAGTGGAATGCTGAAAAGCTTGCGTAGTTACCTGCGGTTTTACCGCCACCACAGCGCGTCCGAGCTGAGGTACGCGCGGGCCTCGTTCTCGCAGTTCGGTGAGGACCTTTACCTCGTTGAGCAGTTTCCGGGAAAAAGCGATGGGCTATATGTCGACGTGGGGGGATTCCACCCGATACAATATTCAAATACCTATTTCTTCTACCGGCGGGGGTGGCGGGGAGTGGTCGTTGAGCCGCAACAGAGCCTCGCGGACCTCCACGCGCGTTGGCGTCCCAGGGACGAGGTGGTTCGTTGCGCTATCACCGACAGCGAGGGAGAGGCGGATCTGTTGCTTTTTGACGGTTGCTCGGGTATCGATGATGGGCGGTACATGCATACTGAGGGAAAATCATGGCTGCCCCGGACAAGGGTGCGGACGCGACGGCTGGCCTCGGTTCTTGCTTCCTCGCCGCTCCTAGCTGGCAAGCAGATCGATTTTTTATCGGTGGATTGTGAAGGCCACGACGAGGTGATATTGGCAAGCGGTGATTGGAATCGTTGGCGGCCCGTCGTAGTGTTATGCGAAGCGTACACCCCGGAAAAGCAGGGCGTGCTCGGGACGGCAATGGAAGCGCGGGGCTACCGGCAGATCGGCAAATGTGGCCCGACTCTTGTGTATCGCGACCTGAGTTCACCCCTGATCAGTTAGTCCGATCTGGCTGGGCCTGTATTTCCCGGCAAAGTTAACCCAGAGGTGTGGAATAATGAGGGTTCTATTAGTTAGCGCGCTGCGGGATTTGGATCCCCCGTGTGGAGATATTACCTATACCGAAACCCTGCTGCGCTATCCGCCGCCGGGTGTCGAGTATGAGACGCACGCTTCCGCGTTGGCCGCTGGCCGTTTGATTGAACACGCCAATCGCCGCCGATTCTGGCGAGAGCCGGTAATAACGGCTGTAAACAAGATCATCAACATGGCCCGTGCCCGGCACTGGCTGTTCTGGGAGCCGTTCCGGTACTTTTCTGTTGCGCCCGGGGCTTATGATGTCATTCACCTCCACGTTTTCAGTGCCGCTTTTTGGAAAATTGATTGCCCGCTGGTAGTCACCAGCGGAGCACCGCAAACGGATCTCTACCAGGATCGCCGTGGCCATTCGCCCGCAAGAGTGGCGAAAATGTTGCGTGTGGAATCGCTTCTGGCACGCACTTTAGGGGTTAACAGTTGCGCTGTTGCACTGCCTCAGGCGGCCCGGGCTGCGGTGTATACTGCTTATTACCGCGACTGGTTAATTTCACACGGCGTGGTGGGGCGTGAAAAAATTGATGTGGTGCCCATCATGCATGAGCCGGATTTGCGGCCCATCGAACCGCGCGTACCCAGCCGCATCGGCTTTGTGGCCCATGATTTTAAGGCTAAAGGGGGCCAGGTGCTGCTTAAGGCCTTTCAGATCGTGAAAAATAAGGCACCGCAGGTAGAACTTTGGGTTGTCGGCCCGAGCCGGCCCGCGGACGTTGGCGAAATTCAAGGCGTGCAATGGTTGGGGCGGGTCGACCGTGCCCGGTTGCTCGGCGAGGTCATGCCGAGCTTTGATGTTTTCGCCTACCCAACCCCGCACGACTGCTTTTCCTACGTGATGCTCGAAGCCATGGCTGCGGGCTGCGCGATAGCCACAAGTGATTATGTCTCCATGCCGGAAGCCGTGGATTACGGCAAAGCGGGAATGGTCTCGCCGGTGGGCGATCCCGTAAAACTCGCCGAGAATATCACCGCCCTGCTGGACCCGGATAGGAATTTCCATTTCCGCCAGGCCGCCCGGAAACGCTTCATGGAATATTTTTCATGCAGTTCCGTCGGGCCGATGCTTTTGCAAACGTACCAATCGGCGTTGGCAGGGACGGCGGCGGCCGCCAAGGGGAGGCCTTCCGCTTGAAAATCGCCTACGTAACAATGTTTGACGCGACGGACGTGCGCAATTGGAGCGGGACGGACCTGCACATCTGGAAGGCTTTGCAAAAGCAGGGAATTGAAGTTGAACTAATTGGCAACCTCCGGCACGGCCCGTCGCTCCGCCGCAAGCTGCGGAAACTCTGGGGCCAGTACATGCAGCGGAAGGGGTTCCTCCATTTCTGGAATCTCCAGACGGCCCGCGCCTTCGCCAGCGATGTCGCCGACCGGCTCGGCGGCCTGGCCGGCGTGGATTGCGTGCTGAGCCCCACGCCAATCCCCTTGGCTTTTCTCGAGTGCCAACAGCCCAAGGTTCTGTGGACGGACGCGATTTTCTCCGGGCTGAGCCAGTGCCATGAGGAGTTTAACCCCCGTCTCCTCTGTGCGGCCACCGTTTCGGACGCGTGGAGTATTGAAAGGGAAATCTGCCGCAACTGCGATAGGCTGGTCTTTACCTCTCAGTGGGCCGCCGGTCAGGCCGTCGCGGCCGGCGCGCCGGTGGAGAAAGTGGCGGTTGTTCCGTTCGGTGCTAATATTGAGGTCTGTCATAACGAGAGTGACGTGGCCGCCTGGGCACGCCGGCGAGGGTCGGGTCCGGTGCGCTTGCTGTTCGTTGGGGTGGATTGGATTCGCAAGGGGGCACCCAAGGCTATCGAGGTGGTTGGCTGCCTGCGGCAGCGCGGCGCAGATGCCCGCCTTACCATTGTGGGGTGTACCCATCCTCCAGGGGAGAGTCTTCCCGATTTTGTGAATTGCATTGGCTTCATCAGCAAAGGAACCGTCGAAGGGCGTGACCGAATTTCAGCACTTTATCGCGAGAGTCACTTCCTCGTCGTCCCAACGCTCGCCGAGGCATTCGGCTTGGTATTTGCGGAGGCCAGCGCCTTTGGCGTTCCCAGTCTTTCCCACCGGGTTGGAGGGGTGACAACGATTGTTCACGATGATGTGAACGGGAAACTGTTCTGTATGGAGGAACCAACCTCAGCGTGGGCGGATTGGGTGCTCGAGCAATTGGCGATCCCGGATCGCATGGAAAAACTAGCGGGGTCCAGTTATCAGCGGTATGCAGCGCGGTTGAACTGGGATGTCGCCGGACGGACGGTGGCGAAAATGTTGGCCGAGTTGGTCGGCGGGGATTCCGCCGGATCTGGGGGCGGCGGGCACGCTGGGGCTGCTGCGCAGGACGCGGGTGGTACGGCGGGGGAATTCGCGGTGAAGCATGGCTGACGAGCAAAACGGAAATCCGGTGGCTCGTCCTGGGAACATGGAACCTGGAATGCAGAATCTGGAAGTTAGCGGAACCACTGCGGCGGCACCGCCGCCTGCGCCATTGAGCGAGGCAAAGCCGGGAACCGCTGATCCTTTCTTCAGCGGTCGCAAGCATTACCCCGAACTCGACGGCCTGCGCGGACTGGCAATTCTGATGGTGATATTCGGGCACTACCGCCGCCAGTTCCCGGCGTTCGGCTGGCTGGGCGGAATCTTGCAGCACGTGTTTGGCTGGGGATGGATCGGGGTCGACCTGTTCTTTGTGCTCTCCGGATTCCTGATAACCGGGATTCTTTATGACGCAAAGGGCCAGGAGAATTACTTCCGCAATTTTTACGCCCGCCGATTTCTTCGCATCTTCCCGCTTTACTATTCGTTCCTGGCTGCGCTGCTGTTGGGGCTTGCCGCGTTCGGATTCCTGTGGCCCGCCTCCTATGGCCATTCGCCCTCGGCTCACAAGCTCTGGTCCTCCCAGGCCTGGCTCTGGACTTATACTTTCAATATTCGAAGCGCTTTGGCGTATAATACTGTAATTGTGGCTATAGGCCATCTTTGGTCGCTTTCGGTCGAAGAGCAATTTTATTTGGTCTGGCCTCTGGTTATATTCCTTATTCCCTCGCGCCGGCTGGCGCGGGTCTGCGTCGCTATTCTTGTGGTCTCGCCGATCCTCCGCCTCGCGGCTTCGGTCGCCGGCGTTTCCGGCTGGGCGATATACACGCTCACTCCGTTCCGATTGGATGGGTTCGCATGCGGGGCATTGCTGGCCGTCTACCTCAGGGCCGGGGGAAACCTTACGGGAAGTATGGGCGGGCTCCTGAGGGTATCCGGAATATTAGGAATAATAACAATGGCGGCGACGTTCCTGCTCAGGCACCGGTGGCCGTGGATCGCGGACCTCCGTTACAGCGCATTGGCCCTTCTGTTCACCTGGCTGTTGTCCCTGGCCCTGGCTCAGAAGGCGACGCCTGCCCGTCGGATCTGCATGGCAAAGCCAATGCGCTGGCTGGGGAAATACAGCTACGGAATTTATGTTTTTCACCTCCCAATTTTGGAGGGTAGCAAGGCGGTCTTCCGTGGAATTGGTTTGCTCGGGGCGATTTACTCGAGCGCAGCTCTATGCGTGCTCTTCGCAGCTTTTAATGTCACGATCGCACTCTTGGCGGCGTACCTTAGCTACCACCTGTATGAGAAGCATTTCCTGAAACTCAAGAAATATTTCCCAGAGAAGACGGCCGCGATGGCGGCGAGGAGCATTTAGCACAGGGGCCTAGCGTTGGTTTACCGGGGATGCAGGCTGAATGCCGTCCCATAACACCATAAGATTTCGGCGGCCATGTCTCAACCACATTTTCCGGAGCTAGAGGATGCCAAAACTGGCGCTGATCTTTTCTCTGGGTAGCAGAAAAAACGTCAGATCAATCGTTGCTGGATAGGCTACGATACCCCTCAACCGATAAGGTTAGGAGCAAACATGTACCAGACGTTGGCCAGGATATCCAGACGACTGCCGCGATCTCGGAACAAGGTCCGTGCGATGAAGTTGTTGGCCCGCATCATCCCGCCCCGCTGCAATGCCACCGTGCGAATGCGCGATGGTACACTCGTCGTCTTGGACCCACGTAGCCGCACCGAGGGCGAGCCATTTTGGGACGGGGTCTTTGACGAACAGACCGTCGGCGTGCTTGCCGCCTGTCTCACCTTTGGTCCAGTGGCGTACGACGTTGGTGCCAACGTGGGGCTTGTGGCGCTACCACTGGCCCGGCACGCCGCTAGGATTAGCGGAGGCCGTGTCGTTGCCTTTGAGCCAGTGCCCAGCAACGCCCAACGCATCCGTGACGGAATTGTTCTCAACGCCCTTGAATCGGTGTTACGCCTCTTCCCTACGGCGCTCGGGGATTCCGAGGGTAGGATCGAAATGGCCGTCGAAGCGCGGCACGGTGCCACTACCGGGAACGCCATGATGCGCCCCGATACCCCCGGCGACGCGGCTTTGCGGAAGGTATCCGCCACGGTGTCCCGGCTTGACGACCTCGTCGAGCGCGAGCAACTCCCCGCCCCGGACGTGATGAAGCTCGACGTCGAGGGTGCTGAGCCGCTGGTTCTCGCTGGGGCGGCCGCTACGATAACAAGGCACCGTCCGATCATCCTCGGGGAGTTTCACTCCAAGCTCATGCCGAGCTTTGGGAAGACCTTTGCCGAGATTGGTGGCGAATTCCTGGCCCGGGACTACCGCATCTACGCTTTCACCCGCGACTTTCGGCTGGCGCGCATCACGGAGCCTAAGGCCGGCCAGGGAAACGTCCTACTAGTCCCGGAGGGAAAGGCGGAGAAACTTGAGAGCCTGTTCGCTGAGCTGGACCGAAAATCGCCAACGTGATCGTTATCTGAGGTGGGTGCCCCATGTGCGAAGGATTGCGGCGGTCCGGGCCGCTGAAGGTAACTCTCCTCGACCACACCGCGGCACTTAGCGGTGGCGAGTTGGCGTTGCTCGCCCTTGCCGGCGGACTTGATCGCGCCCGATTCCAGCCCGTGGTGTTGTTATTTACCGATGGGCCTTTGGCTGCGGCGCTGCGGGATGTCGGCGTTGCCGTGGAAATTCTGCCCTTGGCGGATTCCGTACGCGGAGCTGGCCGGGGAAGCCTGGGCGTTGGTTCGCTGGCGAAGTTCGGCGCGGTGCTTTCCAGTGCCGCGTTTGTATTCCGCCTGGTGCGGCACATCCGGGCCGCAAAGCCTGATGTTGTCCATTGCAATTCCCTGAAAGCCGATATCCTCGGCGGCATCGCCGCCCGCCTTGCAGGCACCAGGGTAATCTGGCACATTCATGATCGCATAGAGAATGATTATCTGCCTGCGCCGGTGGTGAAAATATTCCGCTTCCTTGCCCGCATGATCCCGCATTACATCATCGCCAATTCGCAGGCAACGCTGGAAACGCTCCATTTGCCATCATCCAAACCGCGTGCGGTGGTCTATCCCGGAATCGCGAAGCCGGAAGCGCGTTCAATGAATCCCGGCGCGCCGGGAAATCTGGAAGGCGACGGTGATTTACCACAAAGACACCAAGGCACCAAGGACGAAGGAATACGATTAGCCACAGCGGGTAAGCCGGCGAGCCTGCTCGCCGATACCTCTGATTCCCGGCGAGCCGGGACCCATACTGACCATACTGCCAATACTGAAAATACTGATAATACTGATAACACCGAAAAAGCCTCCGTATCCTCCGCCACCTCTGTGGTGAGCAATTCCTTCGTGTCGCCTGTCCCGATATCCGGAGCATATGAGTCGCTATCGGGATGTCTTCGTGGTGAACATCCGTCCCCCGTGGTCACTCTCATCGGCCGGATTTCCCCTTGGAAGGGCCAGGATATTTTCATTCACGCCGCCGCCGAAGTGCTCAAAACTTTTCCCAATTGCCGCTTCCAGATTGTCGGCTCTGCCTTATTTGGTGAAAATGCCCTGGAAGACGAACTTAAACAATTGGCTGCCTCATTGGGCGTTTCCGATCGCATCGAATTCCTGGGCTTCCGCAAGGATGTCCCGGAAATCATTTCCGCAAGCTCGTTGGTGGTTCACGCTTCCACGGTGCCGGAACCGTTTGGGCAGGTTATTATTCAGGCCATGGCCGCCGGCAAGCCCGTGGTGGCCACGCGCGGCGGGGGTGTTCTGGAAATTGTGGTGGATGGCCAAACCGGTCTGCTGGTGCCAATGAAGGATGCGCAGGCCATGGCGGAGGCAATATGTAAAATTCTGTCCGATCCGGTGAAAGCCGGAAAAATGGGCGCAGCCGGGAAAGAAAAATTCCTGGAAAAGTTCACGATTGAAAAAACCGTGGAAAAAGTGCAGGAAGTTTATGCAGCGTTCTGGAATGAAGTTGGAAGTAAGAAGTA
>JAJZCT010000107.1 GCA_021828925.1 Planctomycetota bacterium | reverse complement strand
AGGTGGTGCGGCAACTGCTTTCCAAAGATGTGAATCCCGAATTGATTCCCGCCGCCAATGTGCATCCCATTGATGGAGAGCTTGTTTACATGATGGATCAGGCCGCACGCGGGTAAATGGACCGCATAAAATAAGCGCAGTGGTTTTTGAAAGTTGCCGAAACTTAATAACAGGAAGGAATGGACTATTGACTATCTGCAAACCGGCCGGAAAATCAGCCCCGCCTGAAATTCCGGTTAACGTGCCCAAACTCATTACCGCATATGATGCGCAAACGCCTGATCCGGCGGTTGCCGCATCAGATGAACTTGGGTTTTCCCCGCACGGCGGGGTAGAGCGGAAATATTGTCACGCCGCACGGCTGGTCATCGGGCACTGGTTGGTGGTGCGGCGGCAGTTGCCGGAGCAACCGTTGCCGGGCGGCGGATGGCCCAGATCAGGAAAATCAGGCCCAGAACGAGCATGGGCCAACTGTACAAGTCACCGAGGCTGATCCAATGTCCGAAAATCAGCTTGGGTTGATCACCGGCGCGGAATTGCTCGCCTGTCATTCGCATAATGGGATAGAGCGTGGCAAAACAGGCGGCGGCAATTCCTTCTTTTTTCCACCGGGACCCGATAAAAAAGCAAAGCAGAAACAGCAGCAGCCCTTCCAGCGAGGCTTCAATAAGTTGCGAGGGAATCCGGGGGTTAAGAATTTCACGCAGGTGCGTAATAACAAAAGCGTTGCCTTGACGGGCAAGATTGATTAATTCCATATTGGGATTGCGGCGTATGGCGCCGGCGAGATCAGGGTAGCGAACCATCACCTGTTGAGCCAAGTGGCGGGCGTGAACATCCAGCTTAATTTTTCGGAGAAAATCCGGAATCTGCTGAAGTTGCGTGTTAAGAAAGGCGGATTTGCCGCTGTGCGCCAGTTTGATGATTTCCTCTTTCGGATGCAGGGCCAGCGCGGGCACGAGGCTGGGATGATGCCATTGCAGGTGATGGCTTACATAGCGCACCATTCCGGCAACCGGATTTTGATCCATAAAATGGGCAAGATTCGGATGTTTGCCGGCCATCTTGCCGGCCAGATGGCGAATCCGCGCATCAAGGGGTTGCGATTGATAAATCAATTCCGTTGGAAACTGCACCGCCCATTTCGCGTGGGAAATATGGCCATACACTTCGCCGTTAATAAAATTGGCGATGCGGCCAAAAAATATTCCAATCGGGGCCACCATGGCGCCGCAATCCACGAGGTTCAAAAAACGGTAACCACGCCGCCTGGCGAAAACATACGACGCGATAAATACGCCGACAATTCCGCCATGGGCGGCCATGCCTCCGTCCTGAATTTTTAACAATCCCCAATACGGAAACGGCGGGGAGAAATTGGTAAACATGCTGGGTCGATACAGCAGTGCCTCACCGAGGCGTCCGCCAATTAACACGCCGAAAATCGCAACAAAAAGGACAAAATCCGGCAGTTGCTCCATGGGCAGCAGCATCCGGCCCGTGCGGATAAAGCGTTTCATCAACAGGTACGCGATGATAAAGCCCAGCAAATAGGCTGTTCCATACCAGCGGATACCAAATCCGGAATTTCCCCATTGCCATATAAATGGATTAAGCGTTTGAACGTAATAAGCCAGCATCAGAATGTTGTGTCTCCATTCAAGTTAAACAATGTCCATTTCCTGCATCCCCGGCGTGCTTACGGGAACTTGGAATTTAGCATCTTGCATCTCATATTTCAAATCTGTCGTCGCCCGCCCCGATAAGGTCGTGTCTTTCACCACCGGCAGAGCCGGCGGCTTTGTGATAAAACACGCACCCCTCGCCCCGTTACTATTCATTACTCATTACTCATTACTCTTTATTCATTACTCATTGAAGCCAATCGCTTCACTACTTTACCGGAAGTTGAATCTTTCTTACACTGGCGTATCTGCCTGGTGCCCCGGAGATGCACCTCGGCAGCCCTGATTTGTTTTCCCGATGATGGAAGGAAAATCTGGATGTCGTTTACCAAGTCCCAACGCCTGCAGGCTTTGCCCCCTTATTTATTTATTGAAATTGACCGTAAAAAGCGAGCACTGATGGCGGCGGGCAAAGATGTCATTAACCTTGGTGTGGGTGATCCGGACTTGCCGACGCACACATTTATTATTGATGAAATGGCCAAAGCCATTTACGATCCAAAAAATCACCGCTACCCCTTTGATGAAGGCGTGCCGGCATTTCGTCAGGCGGCGGCAAAGTTCATGCGGAAGCGTTTTGGTGTCACTGCGGATGCCGATAAAAATATCATCACCACCATCGGATCCAAAGACGGCATCGCCCATTTGCCGCTGGCGATTATTAATCCCGGTGACGTGGTCTTGGTTCCCCAGCCCGGTTATCCGGTGTATGCCAGCGGAGCCATCTTCTCCGGCGGACGGGTATTTCATCTTCCCTTGCTGGAGAACAACGATTTTCTCCCGGATTTAGACGCCATTCCCGAAGACGTTCGGCAGCAGGCGCGGCTGCTGTGGTTGAATTATCCCAACAACCCGACGGCCGCAACCGCCCCGCTGAGCTTTTGTGAAAAAGCCGTGGCCATGGCGAAACGGTACAACTGGATCATCGCCAATGATCTGGCGTATGGGGAGGTCTATTTCGAGCACCCGCCGTGCAGTATATTGCAGGTACCCGGTGCGATGGATATCGCCATTGAATTTCATTCTTTATCTAAAAGTTTCAACATGACCGGTTGGCGCATCGGCTGGGCGGCAGGAAATCCGGCGGTGGTGGCGGCATTGGGGCAGGTGAAAGGCAATGTGGATTCCGGACAGTTTAATGCCATACAGGTTGCCGGAGCGGCGGCTCTGGAACATTACGATCATCCGGATGTCAAACAGCAGATGGACATTTATCGCCGACGGCGCGATACGCTCCATGGCGGCCTGTCCGCCATAGGCTGGAAGTTTCGCAAACCCACAGCCGGGTTTTTCTGCTGGGTAAATACTCCCAAAGGCATAAGTTCCATGGATTTGTGCAACCGCCTGCTTGAAGAGGCGCATGTGGTAACCGTGCCGGGTGCGGGCTTCGGTCCCGCGGCGGAAGGGTATTTACGCATGGCGCTGACCGTGGATGAATCCCGGTTGCGCGAAGCGGTTACACGTATTGGATCGCTGAAACTTTAATGGAAACGCGCCGTGAGCGGCGGCAGGAAAGAATCGATTGCAACTGTGAAAGCCAAAAGCGCGAAATTATCCCACCATCAAATAGCCGTCGGCATCATTCTGACGGTCGGGCTGATCGTCACGATTGTGGCGGCTTTTCAGGCGCGTGATCGGGTGATTCATCGGGAAAAAACCGGTTCCACCCGATACGTCAACGACTTTGACCGTTGGATGGTCGTGGTGCCGCCGTTTATTCAGCACCATGTACCTTACACCAGTGGTACCTTTCCAACCCCACCGGTAACGCTGGCTGTTTTCGGGCCGTTGACCTGGTTTTCTCCACCGAATGCGGAATTCATCTGGGCGATGTGTAAGTATCTTTTTTCCGTCGGGATATTCTGGGCGGTCTATCGCATGGCCCGACAGGCGGGCGTGAAGTTGTCCATCACGGCGGTTCTGCTGATTTTAGCCGTGTGGTTTTGGCCGGCATTACAGGATATTCAGGAAGGTCAGACCAATTTATTCATGCTGCTTCCGCTGACGCTGGGGTTATGCGCGGCCCAGCTTGATGCGCCGGGATGGAAATGGCTTGGCGGCATTCTCATCGCGTTTGCCGTGTGCATTAAAGTTACGCCGCTGGTATTTTTCATTTATTTTTTGTGGAAACGCCAGTGGCATGTCGCGGGGGGTTTCCTGGCCGGGCTGATCCTGGGCCTGCTGTTAATTCCGGCGGCCATATTCGGGTGGAGCCAGAACCTGGCATGGTTGCGGCAATGGGCGCGGATCATGATCGTGCCGTATCTCAAGGGCGGGCATCTGACTTATTTTGTCGGACAATCCATACCGGTTTTCATTGCCCGGCTGATTCGCCATGTGCCGGCATTTCCCATGCATCCGGATAAATTACATCCGGCTCATTATATTAATGTCATCAACGTGTCGGGGCCGGTTTCCGATATGATTATCCGCATTGTTCTTATCGCCATCGGACTGATTGGATTATGGTGGTCCCGTAAAGCGTTACCGACACTTCGCGATCGCCGATATGTGCTGGAAATCGGAGCGGTAGCGGCTTTTATGCTCTGGGCGTCACCACGGACCTGGGTGCCGCATTTTGTCACGCTGATTCTGACACTTCTCGCGGTTGGGATGATTTTGTCCGATCCGCGGATGGCCTACATCACACGGCGCAGGGCTTTAACCGCATTATCCGCGGCGGCTTTTCTGATGTTTTTAACGACGGATGTCGCAAAAATTTTCGGCCCGGACGGCCATCGCTGGATGCTGACTATCGGTGTATCGCTTTGGGCCTCTGTGTTGCTGATGCTCGTGATTTTTACAACCCGCACCAACGAACAGCAACTACCTCCCGCATCGCCTGATGCAGTAAACACTACCGCCGGAAACCTTTGAACAGGATACCGCATTGCATGGCCTCAATTTGCTACATTGCACTTGGAAGCAACCTGGGACAACGGGAGGAGAATCTGCGGCAGGCGCTGGCGGCGATTGCGGAGTTGTCGGGAACAAACGTTGAAATGCTATCGCACTTTATTATTACCGCCCCGGTGGGCGGGCCGGCAGGGCAGGAAGACTATTGCAACGCCGCGGCACGCCTGGCAACGGAACTGTCGCCCGAAGAACTTTTGACGGCTTTGGCCGGCGTTGAACAGAAACTGGGGCGTTTTCGGGCAGGTGAAATGCGATATGGCCCGCGCATGATGGATCTGGACATTCTTTTTTATAATGATTGGGTACTGGACAAGCCGGAATTAACCATTCCGCATCCCCGTCTGCATGAGAGATTATTTGTGTTGCGGCCCTTGGCGGAAATTGCACCGGATATGATTCATCCGCTGATGGGAAAATCGATCATGGCGCTACTGCGGGCATGCCCGATGGGTTCGTGTCATACGGTCTGATTCAAAAGTGATTGTCGGATGAATATGTGTAAAACAATTTCCGAATTTCGCCAGTACCGGCGTTCCGCGGCAGGCAGCAAAGTAATCTTTGTGCCTACCATGGGCGCGTTGCATGAAGGTCATGGAAGCCTGGTACGTATGGCCAGGCGTTTGGCAGGGGCCGACGGAATTGTTGCGGCATCGATTTTTGTCAATCCCACACAGTTCGGCCCCCATGAGGACTTTCATAAGTATCCCCGCCCTTTTGAACAGGATTTAGCCAATCTCACGAAGTGGGAAGCGGATGTGGTGTTTTCACCGTCACCGGAGGAAATGTACGGCCCCGGCAACAATATGAGCATTGATCCCGGACCGCTGGGGACCGTACTGGATGGGGCCGTTCGGCCTGGACATTTTCGGGGCGTGTGTACCGTGGTAGCGAAACTCTTGGGCATTGTTGAGCCGGCGGCAATCATTCTGGGTCAGAAGGATTTTCAACAACAACTGATCCTGAGGCAGATGGTACGGGATTTGAATATGCCGGTCGAAGTTGTCACCGCCCCTACCATGCGCGAGCCAGATGGCCTGGCCATGAGCAGCCGCAACCGATATTTATCCCCTGATCAGCGTACACGAGCCGGCAGCATTTACCAGGCCCTGGGCTGGGCGCAAGCTCAATATAATGGCGGTATGCGGGATGCCGGGGATTTGGAAGCCGGCATGAGTGAGCGCATCACGCAGGCCGGCCTGGAGGTACAGTACGCCTTGGCGTGCCACGCCGAAACACTCGAAGTATATCGTGACAAGGTTGGCTCCCCGTGCGTATTTCTGATAGCCGCCAAACTGGGAACAACCCGCCTGATTGATAATCTGGTCACTCCATGACGGAGCGGAAATATTACAAGAAAACGGGGGAACCTGGAACCTGGAACCTGGAATCCGGCATTTAGCATTTAGCATTTTCTGGAAGCGCTGCGCTTTCATTTTGCTCGGCAGGTAAACCTGCCCGCTACTGAATGTACTACTCAATACTGAATCTGTAATCTGTAACCCCTGTAACCTGTAACCTACATTGAAACGCGGGACCGCTTAACGGATTATCGGCGGGCGGTTAATATGTCCCCGTAATGAAGCAGTCGTCACCCATTTTGGATCAGGCTACCTATCTTGCCGCACGCAGCGCGGCCATGATGTTGGGATTTTTCCCCGTCAACGCCAATCTGCGAACCGCCCGTGGATTCGGCTCACTTTTATGGACATTCGACAAAAAACATCGCTTACGCGGGCTGCAGAATCTCCGCGCCAGCTTTCCGGATTTTCGGCAAAAGGAACTGGAACGCATTGGACAGCGATCCATACAACACTTTTGTGAACTCGCGATGGACGTGATGTTTTCCACACGCGTTGTCCATGTCGAAACGTGGCACAAGCATGTCCATTTTCAGAACTTTCAGGCGGCGATGCGGATTATTTTGCGCGGACAGGGCGCTATTATGGTCACCGGCCATTATGGCAACTGGGAGATTTTGGGCTATACCATGGCCACGCTGGGCTTTCCATCCTATAGCGTGGCGCGGCCCATTGATAATCCGCATATTGACGCCTGGCTTCTGGGCGTACGGGAAAAACGCGGGCAGATTATTTTATCCAAGCGCGGTGTCACCGCCACCGCCCAGGATATTTTGAAAAACAACGGTGTTCTGGGCTTTATCGCGGATCAGGACGCCGGACCAAAGGGCATGTTCGTGCCGTTTTTTGGACGCCTCGCCAGCACCTATAAAAGTATCGGCCTGCTGGCCATGCAACATCAGGTGCCGGTGATTATCGGCTACGCCCGCCGTCGGGGTGATTTATTTGATTTTGATATCGGCGTGACGGACATCATTTACCCCGCGGATTGGCAGGCCCACCATGAGCCTCTGCGGTACATTACCGAACGCTATACACGCGGGATAGAAACATTCGTCCGCGAAGATCCCACACAATATTTATGGATTCACCGCCGCTGGAAACATCGCCCCCGCCATGAACAAGCACCGACAAGCATGTAATTAGCTCAATGCGGAAGCGTTGAGTTGGCCGTGGAAATGAGACTTGATAACACGACGCGCTTCACCCCGTCGCGATTGGCGCGGCGCATACCTGCCGAGCGTTGGTAACCATACGTATAGCGATCCACAGATTCCACCGATTAACCCAGCGCGGCTCCGCCGCAACCAAAAGGAAGAGAGGTGACGTGCTCACCTTCGTCGCCGGCGGGGTTTCGGCGCGCCGGGACAACTCTGTTTCCTCCCATGGCAAGGTAACGATGTTGTCCCCTCCACCGGAAGCGTTAATTGGTGTAATCTATTGGGGTTGTATCAAGGCATTACCCAAGGAGACTCACCGATGCGTAAATTTCTGGAACAACATGCTTCGTCCATCACAGGCGTCATCAGCGGGTTTGATCGCCTGCGGTTTCGCGGCACACTGCTGCCTCTGGCAAATGTGCAGGGCTTGCGCGCCTTCCTCAGCTATTTCGGGGTACTGTTGAAGGATGCGGGGGCGTGGATGCAAGCCCGCACCGAGGAACTCAAGGAGGCCTCCATAGCGGTCGCGACATCGGCCGGCCGCCCGGTGGAATATATGGCGGACCCATCCGTGCGTAAGGAGGACGTCGCGGCGGAGATTGCTAAGCGGGACGGCATTGAAAAGGGTCTGGTGTGCATCTTGAAGGCGGTGGAACCGTGTCAGAGCTTTGATATTTACCGCAACCGCGCGATCAAAAAGTTGGAACTTGTCAGCCGCCCCCGTAAGTGCCTGCACTATTACCATTATTATCAACATCCGGAATTCGGCCTTATGCACATGCGACTGCAAACGTGGATGCCGTTTACGGTGTGGTGCTGTATCAACGGTCGCCAATGGTTGGCCAGGCAGTTGGATGCCAACCGGATCGGATATCTGAAGCGTGAGAATTGTCTGGTGGCGGTGTCGGATGTCCAGCGCGCTCAGGAACTGGCGGATCAGCAGTTGGCGGTGTGTTGGGCTGACATGCTTAACCCGATACTTCAGCAGGTTCACCCGCTGCACGGCTCGCGTTGGCTGTCGGGGAATCGTGACTACCGTTTGGATTATTACTGGTCGTGCCAGGAGAGCGAATGGGCCACCGATATTATGTTCAAGAATCCGGCGTTGCTTGGTGAACTGTATCCGGACCTGATTCGCCACGGGATGCAGAATCTCAACAGTTTTCAGATCATGCGGTTCATGGGCCGGAAGGTGCCGGCGGTTGCGGGCCGGTTCGGCACCTTCGCCGGTGAGATTGTCAGCGACCTGAAAGAACGTCCGGAGGGGATACGCATCAAGCACCGCGTCAATGGCAATTCCATCAAGATGTATGACAAACAGGGCAGCGTCCTGCGGATCGAAACCACCATTACCCAATCACGGGACTTCAAAGTGTTCCGAGGCACGGAAGCCAAACCGGAGGACAAGCGATGGCGGCCGCTTCGCAAGGGAGTGGCGGATCTGCGTCGTCGGGCGGAGGTGTCGCAAGCGGCCAACGAGCGGTATGCCGATGCGTTGGCATCGGCCAAATGTGGCAAGCCACTGAAGGAACTGGTGGAGCCGATCTGCCGGTCCGTTCGGTATGGCAAGCGTCCGGTGCGGGGACTTAACCCATGGGAAACAGAAGATGCCCGACTGTTGGAAACGGTGAACCGTGGGGAATTCACGATCAATGGATTCCGAAATCGCGACTTAAGGAAGCATCTGTATAACCGTCCCACGGACGATAGCCAGGAAC
>JAJZCT010000106.1 GCA_021828925.1 Planctomycetota bacterium | reverse complement strand
GCACCTTGGCCCGGTGCACAATAATCGCTACACCGGCGGCTATCGGACCGATCGTGCCGTCGGAACTGCGCGTGGCTTCGGGAAATAAGTTCACTAAATAGCCGCAATTCAGGCGTCGAATGGCTTCCCGCACCGCCGTGGAATCCGCGCGGCCCCGCCGGATGGGAAACGTGTTGGTGGTTTCCAACGCATATTGTCCCAAGCCCCCCTTAAACAGGCTTTCTCGTGACTGGCAGCCGTGCGGCTCGCGGCAAATTATATCGCGCCGGTGCGTGTTGCGTCGGCAAGCATTAACCCAGATGCTCAAGGGCACCCAGAACATTGTCCGTGACGTTGCAAGCGATCTGGTGAATTTCACCGCTGATTGGCGACGAATTCATCTGGCCCGCCGCCGACGTGCTGCGCGGCCTGGGTGTGGAGGAACGCTCCGGCCACGCCCTTGCCCCGACATTCCTGCACTGGAACTCAATGCCCAGCAGGACTTGGGCCACGCAGAAATCGCCGAAGCCCAGGCGTTGACCAGCTACAATATTGACACGGTAAAATTTCAACGCAACCAGGGGACCCTGCTGGAATTCGATCGCGTCGCCATCGCCCCGGCACCTAAAAGATACGCGCCATAGCCGAGCTATATCTATGGGTATATTTATGACCAAGTCTTTAAGGTGAAAAACTGGCCTGAATTTTCGCTGAAGCATTATTGTGGATGCAATTGCTTGCGATACTGCGTGGCGGAGAGTCCCCAGTGCGCCTTGAATCGGCGGGCGAAGTGAAATGCGTCGGGCCAGCCAACGATGTCAGCGATGGCACCAACGGGTTTGTCCGTGCGCAATAACAAATCGGCGGCCCGTTCAGCTCGAAGTTTGGTTAGATAGTGCATGGGCGAAAGGCCCGTGGAGGTCTTGAACTGGCGACCGAGATGAGCCGGATCGCTAAAGACCCGCGCCGCCAGTACTTCCCGGGTCCAGGGTCTCGCCATTTCTGTCTCCAGAATCCGGATTGCTTCGGCAACGCGCGGCGATGTGGCGTGGGTTGCAACGACGGATCCAGGATGTTGACGCACAAACTCATAAGCCAGTTCGTCGAAAAACAACATCAATGCGCTGATAATAGGGGCGGCATGCGGCGCGGTGGTACGGGTTAGATACATTTCCAATCTCGATAAAATAGTGCGCGCTCGCCGCAGGGGTTGTGATGTGGCATGAAATACCAGTGATTGAGCCAGTCTGTCGCCGGAAGCCACCCCCGAGAGCAACGGTCCAATGGCCGGCTCCTGAAGGGTCCACGCCAGATAGGTTTTCAATATTTCCATGCCAATGCAACAATTATAAATATGCAGATTATTGCAATTGTGGTAACTATGCCAAATTCCGGGCTGTAATACAATGACGTCCCCGGCGGATAGCGGCCCACTGCCCTGATCAGAACGGTGCTCGGCACCACCATCCAAAATGATCACGATTTCCAGGAAATTGTGATCATGCTTTTCTTCGTCTCCGCTTTGGTGAATCCACTCCTTAAGGTAGATCGGCAAGTGGCACGGCGGCAACCGCCACCTGTGTTTTTTGAATTCAATCATATCAATCTCACATAACTGCCAAGGCTGAACAGATTCATATTCAGTATCGCCGCAACTTCTTTTTCTGCTGATGACATTATACCACGACGCCTGCGCATGTCGCGTCAAATATTCCGGGTTTCCGGATCAGTTCATGCAGCGCTTGCAGTACACTCCCGGTAGCGCCATCGCTTCCAAAGCCTTTTAACACATCCCAACTCTTTATAGGGAGTAACATCGCACGTTTTAGCCAACAACATTGCACGTTTCAGCCTAACACATGGTTGGCCTTCTGGCGTAGACTTATCTTTGACGTCAGTGTTCATTGGCGTGAGGAAGGTGAAAAAGAAGTTGCGCCGGTGCTAACTTCTGATTGGTCAAGAATTTTCGACTCTATATTTGCTGATGGTTCGGCCAGTGTGGAGAAGAGACAATTAAATCGCTTTTGAAAAGGAGGTTGCAGGTCGAAAAAGTTTTTCCCAAGACAGACTCCGAATTTGCTCGATGAGACAACTCGGTTGTTCTGGCAGTTCTCAATTCCATTTTTGTCGGCCATTGCGGCTGGCGTGGAGTTGGAGAACGAAGTAATTCTTTTTTTGGGAGGCTACCAATGAGTAGCAACACAGGTCTCGGTACATCCGCCGCAGGTCGCGGCACACCGCAGCCCATTCGGTTAGTGGACGATTCCACTTGCTCGCACAGCGAGCATAGAGGCTCCAAGATGTTTAGGCTGCACGGTTTTACGCTCGTTGAAATACTGGTGGTGATAAGCATCATCGCCCTGCTAATTTCACTGTTGCTGCCAGCACTGGCTTTGGCGGACCAAGACGCCAAAAGCATCCAGTGTGCGGCGAAGCTGCGATCCTTGGGGCAGCTTACGATCGAGTACGCACAGACGTACAACAACATGGCACCACCGGGCATGATATACCGCCAAATTCAGGGTGACAGCGCTTGGCTTTTCGACAACGGTCCCGGCGGGTATCAGAATTGGTTCGCCACTGGCTGGAGCGAATTCCTTTTTTCTTTCGACGCAACCAGCGGGATCAAAAGCCCCATGGATGTAATTCCCAGCAACTGGCAAACAGATCCGAGCATTCCCACGAAGTGGGTGCAACTATTCGATTGTCCGTCCGCCCTGCTGCAGAATTCCAGCTCTTTCAGTGCGCAAACCCAGTACACCTTTCCACAGAACTACAGTGCGAACCCTAATCTATTCGTTAACAGTTGGCGTATGGGTTCGCAGGGATCCTCGGCCACGGGGCCAAGTACAACCCTTTCGATGGGCGTCGTGCAGGTCCCGTCCCATTTTGTGATATTTGCTGATTCTTGCCAGTCCCCCAACGCAGGAGGAACTTCCGCATTTTGTTTCACTTGGAACTACAATCTATCGCTGTACCCAAACTACAGTACCGTTTTAGGATATTACGCGGGGGTGTACAACGGCACAACTCCCAACATGACCGGCGTAATCGGACCCACAACCTCCTGGGGAGATGGCAACGTCGACGATTCCTCGGCCGACTACCCGTTGGCGGGCCTCTTGGCCTCCGTCCGCTACCGCCACATGTTGACGAGTACTCCCAGCAGTGGCGTCGCGAACGCGGCGTTCGCCGATGACCACGTCGGAGTCGTCAGGCAATTCGGGTTGCATGTGTACAACGTTCTGCCACAAAGCCCATGATCTATAGCTGCTCGTGTTGCAAACCAACAGCGGGCGCACATGATGGTTTGAATTTTGCCTTTGCCTTTTTCGGAGCGATACTTTTATGGTTGATGATCTGCCAATTGGCTGGCGCGGTGACCGCGTTTATCGGGTGCCGCTGCGGTTTCTGTTTGTCGTGGCGCTCTTGGCAACCTCGGCCCTTATCCAAGTGAGGGGAGCTTCCGTACCGTTGCCGAATGTCCCATCTGGGCGGTCCGTAATGCGCAAGAACCAACGGGAGGCCGATGCGCGAGTGCGAGTGGTCAACGGGTGCCCCCAACTGTTTATTAATGGCCAGAGAACCCCGCCGCTTATGTTGTTCGTCAATATTTTTCTCGATGACCCCGCAAGCCTCGCGCAGTCGGCGTCGGAAATAAGCTTGGCTGCCAAAGCTGGCATCCGTATCGTTACCTTTACTTGCCACTATGGTGGCGGACTCCCGGATCCCAAACACCCGTCCGCTAGCTACCAGCAGGTGGACAGGGAGTGCAAATTTGTCCTGAAGAATGACCCGAAAGCATGGCTACTCCCGCGCGTTTGGTGCGGGGTTGCGGGTTTTCGCGCCAGCCACCCGGCGCAGCAGGTCAGCTACACGAATGGCTCGCACCCGATGAGCTCTGTCGCTTCGCGCCGATGGTATCGCGCGACCGCAGGAGCGTTAACAGCGCTGATCCGACACATCCAAGCGAGTCCCTACGCTATGCATATCATCGGATACCATATTACCCATGGAAATACAGGCGAGTGGTTTACTCCCGACTACGGTACACTGCCGAGCTTTGACTATTCGCGATCGAACCGCCTCGCTTTCGCACGTTGGCTCAGACGCCGCTACGGTACCGACCGCGCCCTGAGGGCGGCTTGGCGCGATGCCAAGGCCTCTTTCGATACGGTCACCATTCCGCCGCCGGAGCCTGCCACAAACTACCCATTTTATAAGCCGAGCGAACGGCGCTATGTGGATTACCTGAACTACCAGAGCGACGACACTGCGGGCCGGATTATGCAACTCGCGGCAGTTGTCAAACGTGCCACCGCCGACCGCTCCCTGGTTGTGACGTTCTACGGCTACGACTTTGAACTTCCGACGTCCTACACCGCAGACCGTGCGTTGGGCAAGCTGCTGCGCTGCAAGTACATTAATGCGATTGCCTCGCCTGTGTCTTACCACGACCGCCAGCCGGGTGGTTCTCCAGCATTTATGGGCCCCGTGGACAGCGCCACGCTACACGGGAAATTGTGGATGATTGAGGATGATACGAGAACATTTTTACATCCTCATAACACAGCCTTCGCCGCCCCCGGGTTTGTGGCCCGCTGTAAAAATCTCAACCAGACCAACGTGGTTCATAACCGTAACTTTGGCCAGATGATGATCCACCGGCTCGGCACTTGGTGGATGGACCTCGAAGGAGCGGGTTGGCTGAACAATGTCGGAATTTGGAAGGACGCGGCGCGGCTTAGGAAGGCCTATGTGGAGCGTGGCCCGCAAACCCAGTACGAACCGCAGGTGGCGGTTATTTATGATGACCGGTCCGCATCCTACGCGCGCGTTGAACCGGGCCGAGTGTTGCCACTGTATCCAGCCTTGGTGAACGACCCGACGGAATTTTATCATTGTGGAGCCAGTGTCGGATTTTATTTACTTTCGGATATCAATGGGGCCAATTTTCCAAAGGCCAGTGTGATTATTTTTCTCAATGCTTGGCATGTTAACGCCGCCATGCGCCGGGTTATTCGAGAGAAATTGGAACGCGGCGGGCGCACCTTGATCTGGATGTATGGTGCCGGGTTTATTCGCAATGGCCGGGTCGATACCGCTGCGGCCAGCCGCCTGATTGGCATGAAATTGCGACTTTGTACCGCCGCTGGCGATCTGCCGGGCAGCAAGATCATAGCGAATAATGCCTTGCGCCTGCCTGTCGAACCAATCGCCGGCCTGCAAGGGGCTGATGCCCCGAGTTGGGCGGTGGTCGATCCTGCCAGCATCCCGTTGGCACACTACGTGCCAAACGGAAGCGTAGCGATGGCATTAAAGCGATTTTCGGGTTACCAATCGGTATTCATTGGTGATCCAAGAGTGTCGGCTGCGGCCTGGCGCGCGTTGCTGCCGCGCCTTGGTGTCCACCTCTACCTGAATACCGGTGACGCTTTCCAAACCGACGGTCGCCTGATGATGATCAGCAGCGACGGCGCAGCTGGAATACGGACAATCACGCTGCCTCGACAAAGCACGGTGTACAACCTGCTCAACGGCAAGAAAGTGGCTGAAAATGTCCGGCATTTCAGGATTTCGCTCCGGCGATTTGAGACACTATTATTAAGAATAAGGAGTAAATAATCATGTGCCAGTATTATGATAAATGGGATTCAGCCCCCCGGGTGCCAGCTATTGCTCGCCGTGAGTTCTTAAAAGCGGTGGTCGCCGCGTCCGCAATGACGGTGGTGGCGGACGTGGTGCCACGCGCGGTATATGCCGAAGGGAAATATTCCAGTCGGCAGGCCCTCTTAGCTTCCATGGGAATTGAGCGTATTGCGCGTTTTACACCGCTGGGATATCAATCTAAACCGGCGCATACTAATTCCGTAACCAAATGGGTGCAGGTGGACCTGGGACGATTGCGCAGAATTGATCAGATCAAACTTATGCCGATGCTCAACAATTACAGCTACTTGGCTGCCGGGTTTCCGCAACGGTTTAGGGTGGAAGCATCCGAGTACACGGAGTTCAAAGCCCCCCGAATAATTGCGGACTATTCCAAAACCGACTATTCGTCCCCCGGTGACAAAGTTGCCATATTTCCAGGCCACGGAGTTTTCGGGCGCTTCGTGCGCCTGACCGCCAGATTGCTGACGGACAAGCAATTGGCACTTTCCAAATTTGAGGTATGGTCTGCAGGGCGGGATGTGGCCCAGGGCTGCCGAGTTACGGACGCCGATTCCCTGGAAGTGTTTAACGCGGCGGCGGGGGGAGACATCGCCCCGGCGGCGCCAGCGCACGGTAAGGGGCCGGACCAGCAGGAGTATGAGACGCTACGTGCGGTCTACCCGTCGATGCCGGCGTATGCCACGATGGGGTTGTACCTGGGCCTTGTTGCCCCGCTGACCCGCAAACCCCGGCCGCAAGGGGAGGGCGTCGTCACCGATAATCCGGGCAACGTTATACCGGCCCACCGTTGGCGGCCCGTGGCGTTCCAAGCTGTGGCACCCTTGCGCGATGTGGCTTTGGGGGACGGGCTTTTCAAAACTGTCATGGAAAATAATATCAGCTATCTGCTTAACAGTTTTAGTGTGGCGGAGTTGCTGCGGTTTTTCCGTACCCGCGCCGGCAAAGCTAATCCACCGGGATTGCCGGCACCCATTCCCTTCTGGGATACGGATCTGCCCGGTTCCAATGCGGGCCGCTTTATGATGGGTGCGGGCAATGCCCTGCGCTGGATCAACCATCCGGAGCTGCGCCGGCGACTCAATGAGGTGGTTGCGGGCATCGCCGAATGTCAGGAACCCAATGGTTACGCCATGGGCTATCATCCGGATACTATTTTTTACTCCGAGCGCGGCAACTATACCCGCTCTTGGGTGACGCATGGATTGGTGGAAGCCGGCTACGCGGGTAATCACACGGCCTTTCATATTCTGCGCGGTTATTACGACTGGTTTGATCAATGCCCCTACCTGCCGGAATTGCTGCGCCGTGCCGGGCAAGGTGTACAGGGCATGATCGCCAATACGCGAACCTACTTCACGCCCATCGGCAAGCCAAAAGATATTCAGGTAATTCAGAGATATTATCAGGAAAATTATTGGCTGGAAATGCTGGCCCGCCGCGATCCGGCGGCGATTTGGCAATATCCGTATGATCATCCGCATTGCTACCTGCTGACATCCATTACGCCTTATCTTGATCAGTACCGGGCCACCGGAGAGAAGAAATATCTGGACGCGGTGCTGGGCGGGTGGGAACTCTACCATACCCAGTGGCAGCATATTGGTGGAGCTATCTCAATTTGCGAAGCGTACTGGTACCCTCCGAAGTCCGCGTTCCTTAACCTGCAAAACGGCGAAAACTGCGGCAGTAGTTTTTGGGTCAGCCTGAATCACACCCTGCACCAGTTGTTCCCAACGCAGGAAAAATATACCAATGAAATTGAGAAGTCCATTTACAACGTGCTGATTGCCAATCAGGGCGGTTCGATGGGAATTCGTTATCATGCCACTCTCAACGGAAAAAAAGAATTACCCACCGCCATCAACACCTGTTGCGAAGGGCAGGGCACGCGACAGCTTGGATCGCTGCCGGAATATATTTATTCGGTGGCCAAAGACGGCTTGTACGTAAATCTGTTTGCCAATGCTTCCATTTACTGGCGGCAAGCGAGGCAATCACTGAAGTTGGAAATGACCACACAGTTTCCCTCTCAATCGGATGTAAAATTGCGGCTGTCAGCACCCGTCCCCACGCGTGCCAATATCCGCGTGCGTATTCCGACATGGGCGGCTGCCAATGTGCCAATCCATGTCAATGGAGCCGTCGCCGGTACGGGCACGCCGGGCACGTACTTGCTGCTGGATCGTATCTGGTCCGAAGGCGATACGGTCACCTTCACTTTGCCCATGCATCCCCGGCTTACGCTTTATACGGGTGTGGATCAAATGCCGGGCGGTCTGCGTTATGGCCTTGAATACGGCCCGATTCTACTGGCCGTCGTGGCGGCGGACGTTGCGGATCGTGTCGGCCGGCCACCTGTTGCTCCGACACCCCACCAGAGAGCCGCAGCCCACAGCCTTAACATTGGCATCGCATGGAATCCCGGCGGAGTCGTTTGGCCCGTCACCTTACCGGTAACGGCGGAAGAAATTATCCACCGCCTGCGGCCTGTTCCCGGAAAACCGCTGCACTTCAGCATTGATGGTGTTCCGCAGTATCAATATGTTCCATACTTTGAAATTGATGAGGAATTGTTTACCTGCTTTCCCGTGCTGAAAACCCCGGCATCCTATCCTACCGAAAAAGTCGGCGGGGATGATCTGGCGTTGGCGAGCAAAGGTGCGGTTGCAACTTCCGACAGTGAATTACTATCTGAGTCCGGCTGCACCGCCAAAGTAATTGATGGCGTTATTGCCACCCCGGCGAATTTCGCCGCCAATCGCTGGCGTTCTGCCGACACGCCACACCCGCATTGGCTGCAGGTGAAACTGCCGCATGACCAAACGATTGGTAGGGTGGTCATCGACTTTGCCGACCCGCTGGCTCATCCAACCAGCTTTCAGGGCATTGTGTCAGTGAATGGCAAGGATCAAGTGGTATTTGACATTACCAATTATCAGGGCTGGCGGAATTACACCGCGGATATTCCGCCCGTCACCACCGATACCTTCCGCCTGATCATCCGCGATTCCGCCGACCCGTTGCACCCTAACGCAGCGCAGATCAGCCAAATTGAACTGTATTCGCCGGCATGACCCCGGCGCCTGCGACATGTTTTTTAGCCGGATAACTCATCCGACACCACCAGCCTCTTTTTTCCGGCGAGCAGATCGGCTTCAAATCTGGCTTCGGACGCGGCGGCGTGGGGGGAATTGAGCTTCTTTT
>JAJZCT010000105.1 GCA_021828925.1 Planctomycetota bacterium | reverse complement strand
TCCACACAGCCAGGAGGCTGGTTCCGGAACCGCTACCCCGGCACCAACATTGAGCGTCTCGGCGGTGTTGGAATTCGCCAAACTCAACATGTAGCTGTCGGACCCCAACACATATTTCTCCGAGTTTGTCCTATTGCTGAAAAGGAACGTACCGGCCAAGCCACCGCCGGCATCCGCCAGCAGATTGTAAGTTCCCGGTGTCAACGCGGTAACCCCGGAAGCCGCCGCGAAATTGATGGTATTGCTGCCGCTGACGGTGGCTGCGGAGCTTAGCACAATATTGGACACATTGCCGCTGCCATCCATCGCCACGTTAATGGTACCACCGGAAATGGTCATGCCTTTAAGCGTGGTAGGGGTGGCTGTAATGGCGGAAATATCAAACGTTCCGCCGGAATTGATCGTCAACAGGGAACTGTCGGCGATCGTAGCGGGGCTGGAACCACCACCCAATGCCAAGGTGCCGGATTGCACTGTGGTTGGCCCCGTGTAAGTGTTGGGGCCGCCATCCATGACCACCGTACCGCCGCCGGTAACAGTAACGCCGCCGGTGCTGCTGGCATCCTGCAGGAACGGTGACGCCACCGTTGCATTCACCCCGGAAGCGACATTCAGCGTCACCCCACCGCTTAACACATCGAGTGTAACACCCGGCGTTATCCAATCGCCGGATATCGACGAGGCCGCAGTGGCCTCCAAGGTCCCGTCAAGATTAACAGTGGCCACGCCCGTTCCGCCGTTAGTGATTGCGTTGGAAGCCAATGTCCCGCCATTGAGGTTAACCGTGGCGTTGCTGTTATTGGCAGCAAGCCACAAATTCAGTGGTGCGCTGAACGTAACGCCACTGGCAAGGTTGACGGTGGTACCGCCGTAAATGGCCACGCCGTCATTGGCGCTGCTATCGGTGAAATTGGTCAAGAGTGTGAAAGTTCCTCCACTGGCAATATTGGCGTAAGCCGCCACGGTCCCAGGCTGCGAGGTTCCCGGGCCGGTGCCCGTCATGGTCAGGGTAGCGCCCGCATCGGTCGAATCTTTAAGTGTGACGAGACCAGTATTTCCAACAAGGCTGGCCACATTAAACATCGCCACCTGTTGGCTGTTGCCGTGCAAGTCAAGGATCATCGGATTGATGGCACCACCGGTCATCGACGATCCGAGGGTTAGCGTCGTGCCCACGGGAAGCGTATTGGTACCCCCGTTGAGCGTCATGAGCGTCGTAGCGGCGAGGGAGAATAGCACCGTGGAACCGGTGTATGTTTCAGCAGCACCGAAGCTGATATTCTGCTTACTGCTTACGCCGCCACCCTGACCGTTTACCCATAAATTGCCACTGCCGCTGATGACGCCGTTGAGATTTGCCGTCGTACCAATCCCATAGACCATTATTTGGTCGTTGTTACCCGGTACCGCAGTCATCGCACCGGTAACATTGTAGGTGATGGCATTTCCAGTGAGCTGGACTGCTCCGTTCCCTACACCAGATCCGCCAAAGGTAATATTATTGCTAATGGTTCCGGCGGAACCATTGCTGGAAAAGTCCAGCACCGCTCCGTTCTCCGCCGACACCGACCCAGTGCCCAAAGCCGTACCGAAATTTGCGTTTGTGCTATTATCGGGGGTTACCAGCAGTAACGTTCCCGCCGACACCGTGGTACCGGTGGCATTGGTGTTGTTTCCGATTAACGTTAGCTGTTGGCCGCCAGTCAGATTCAGGCCATTTTGGAATGTGGTGTTGGCAGAGAGCGTAAACGGGGTGTTGGCCACCACCGACGAACCCGTCAGCGTAAGGCCATAACTGCCACTGCCGGCGATGGTGTAGGTAGTACCGCTGTATGCCGCATTAGCAACCAATCCGCCGGCGGTGATGTTGCTGCCCAGCGTCACCGTGCCGGCAGCGTTGCCGTTACCGGGAACATAGCTGCCAAAGGACGCGATGTCGCTGCTGTCCGTGGTATTGTTCCAAGCTGAATCCGCAGTTCCGTTGGACCAGTTGGTGCCAGTGGTGTTCCACGTTCCAGCGCCATCCACCGGGGCCGTGGGATTGCTGGCACTGCTGTCCCAAGTCAGCGTTGCGGCCATCGCGGCCCCGGATGCGGTGAACATCGCTCCCACCGCCAGAGCTACCAAAATTTTTTGTGCGTTCGTAGTCATAAACTACTCCTTCAAAAAAATACCTATTTTGCTCTCTTCTCCACGCCAACCACACGGTCGGCAAATATAGAGTTGAGAACTCCCTGTGAAAAACTCAAGTCAGCCCTCCTTGGCCAACTCACCAGACAAACCTTTCCGCCTTGTAACCTCCTTTCCTTAATACACATGCTGCCGGTTGACGCGTTAACGACCGCCGTATTACCGCAGGCGGCACGTACATCGCAATTCCCGCGCTAAATTGTCGGCGTTGAGCGATTTCTTCACCGTAGCCGCAGGAACGTTTTTGACTTTCACCAGCGATGCCATATTCAAACCTGAGTGCGGCATCTGAAACATCTGAATAAATCTTACTGTGGTTCCTCCCCGCCCGCGCTGCTTTCTTGCGAATACTGCGTACCTTTTTGCGCAGGTAAAAAACACCACTAATGTACCTTTTTGCGCATTGGACGACTTGCGAAATCCAGCTATACTTTCAACCCATGGCCCATGCTGCGGTAACAACCTCCAACACCTTGCTGCGTATCGTCGTCATAGTTGCTATCGAACGGAATTACGCGCGGGAAATCCTGCGCGGTGTGGAGCGATACTGTTTGGCGCAGGCTTCCGCGACTGCGGGCGCACGGAGCCTCAAATGGCAGATGGCGGTTTATCCACTGGCGGATATTGTGCGGAGCCGAACGGTACGCCGGAGGATGCGCGAGTGGCGGCCTGACGGTATACTTGCCGAGATTAACAGCCAAAGCATTGCGCGGTTTTGCGCGGGATTCAAAAAGCCCGTCGTACAATTAATGCACCCGACGGCCGTCAGCGGATTCCCTCGTGTCGGCCCGGATGATTTGGCGGTGGGGCGGCAGGCGGCGGAGCACTTTTTAAAAAAAGGCTACCGGAGCTTTGCCTATTGCAGCCTCGATGCGCTGGATCACTTTGATCCTCCCTGGCTTCGCTGGAGCGAGCTGCGCAAGGAGGGGTTTATTCAGGCCGTTAACGAATTCTTCAGGCGCTTACCCGGTCAGACCACAGCGGAGCCTCCAGTCAACATATTCCCGGGAGAATTCCCAAACGCCCATTCACACGAGCATAAAATACACTGCGATCCGGAGCCATCAATTACCAAATGGCTTAGAACCTTGCCGCCCCATACCGCGGTATTTTGCGGTTGCGATTACTGGGCCGGGTTCCTGCTGCGCGCCGCCGAGGACGCGCATCTGCAAGTCCCGGATCATATCGCGGTACTGGGGGTTGATGATGACGTTCTCTTCTGCCATCTTTCTGATCCGCAGCTCTCGAGCATCGCGACCCATGATGACCGTATAGGCTATCGGGCGGCCAAAATTCTCGATGCTATGCTCGCGGGCAGCGCCGCGCCGAGGGAGCCGGAATTGCTGACGCCGTTCGGGGTAACCGAGCGGCAATCTTCCAATAATACCGCCGTCGTGGACGCGGATGTCCGCGCGGCGTTGGACTACATCAAGAAACACGCGGCGGAATACCTGAGTGTCAAAGCCCTGATGCCGCATTTATCGGTAAATCGGCGTACTTTGGAAATGAAATTTCAACGGATGCTGGGCCACTCGCCGGCGGAGGAAATTCACCGCGTGCGATTGGAACATCTGAAAACCCTGCTCCGTACTGATCTGTCCATCGGTGGAATTGTTCGGCGCATGGATTATTCATCATCGCAATACCTGGCTCGCACTTTCAAGCGTGATACCGGAATGAGCCCGACTGAATATCGCAGGAAGATGGTTCGCGGAGCGTAGCACATCCGAAAAACAAAGGTGTCGGGTACCGTTGTTCTTTCCCGCTGCAACTATTTTACCGCACCCCCGGGCACCGGAAAACTGAACCAATAAAGACCGCCGGGGGCGTAGTGCTCTGTCAAGCCTACAAATTAGGATTGACGGAGCACTTGGAATTATTGTGCGGAATTCTTCGTAAAACTGCGAGGTGTTGATCGAACGCGATAAACAGTTACGCCATAAATTTGAAACAACGGTACCTGACACCTTTTTTTCGGGCCACCACCGGCGAAGCCGGCGGCTATGTGAAGTTTCCCCGCACGGCTGCGGGGCGCGAAAATATTGCCCCCGCACTTTCGGTTTTAATGTTTCCTTAATCTTAGTGCTGTATCGTTTCGTGGGGCATGGATGCCGCTTTTCGCCGCTTTGTGTCAAAGCGGCCGGTATCACGTTTGTGCATCGCACACGGCAAAAAAGCCGCTTGAACATCGAAGGGAATCGCGTTATGGTACCAGCCGTCTCCGTACTTGCAGTCACTGATTGGATCAAATTTTTCGGCCACTTTCATCCCCTGCTTGTACACCTTCCCATCGGCTTTCTGGTGCTGCTGGGGGCCATGGAAGTAACCGGACGATTCAGAAAATTTCAACACATTACCGCGGCGCGCGGTTTTATACTCGTGCTGCTGTCCATCTCGGCCACTTTTACCATTGTCTGTGGCTGGCTGCTGGCCAGTGGTGGTGGCTACGGCCATCGCGTTTTGTTCGATCACCGCTGGCTGGGAACCAGCGTGGGGGTTTTAAGCATCATATTGCTGGTGATATGGCTCTATAAGAAAAAGGTCGGCATCGCTTATTATTCCACCCTGCTGACGGCACTGATTGTCATGACCTTTGCCGCGCATTTTGGTGGTACGCTCGCCTTTGGCAGCCGGTATCTAAGCAAGTACGCACCCGGGTTCCTCAAGCCGCTTTTGAGTTCGGCTGTTAAGCGTGGTTCAGTACCGTTACCGAAGGATGATCTAAAATCCTTCCGATTATGCAAACACGCCCGCCATGGCGAACAGAGCATCCGCATAACCCCCATTGTCGATCTGCACGCCGACGGGAGTTTTTACACCCGTTACATTCAAACTATCTTCACCGACAATTGCACACGATGTCATGGGCGCAACCGGCAAAAGGCATATCTGAGATTGGACTCTTATTATTGGCTGCGACATGGAAGTCGCGGAAGACCCGTGGTCATTCCCTATAACCCCGCACGCAGCCGCCTGTATCAATTTATATCTCGTCCCCTGTGGCAGCGCCACCACATGCCGCCCCGCTACCACCACCAGCTGACCGCTGCCCAGATACAACTTATTCGCTGGTGGATTCAGACCGGCGCCAGCGGTACCGCCAGACTTAACTCGCTTCATCCGCCGGCTTTCATCCGCCGGGATATGGGCGCTATTCATCCACGTAATGAGGATTCGCTGACGCTGCCGTCAGCCCAGCCAATCGCGTTATTACGTCGCAACGCCGGTGCCGAAGGTTCCACCCAATATTAATATTCCCTAAAAAAAAAGGTGTCGGGTACGAATGGCATTTCCTTAAGGATCACGATCATGCGGCAATAATTTAATAGTGGCAAAATCGAATTAATATTTGCCGGTTGGTACGTTATCTCTACTATCACTTCTTCGGACATGACGGCCAAAATGGAAGAACCGCAACCGCGCCAGCAACAGAAACAAAGCACAATTATCCCCGCCGAATATATGACCCCCGCGGTGCCATTGTTCAAAATGCATTGTCATTAGCTCAATGCGGCAGCGTTGAGTTCGATGCGGAAATGGGATTTGGTGACACGAAGCGCCTCCGCCCGGCGCGATCGGTTTCACAGAAATGTCGATGTAACCGCAGGGATAATGATCCACAGATTTCACCGATTAACCCAGATTACTCTCATTAATGCAGATACATACGACTTCGTCGCTCAACTGTGTTAATCTGTGTTAATCTGTGGATCACTGTCGTTGCTCGTCATTAGATGATTGACACTTTCCTTGTGAGTCGGGCACGTCAAGATTATAGTGCTTTGCGGCAAAAAGGAAGTCCCGGCGACGGGACATCGGGAAAAAGGCGGCCCGATTGGAAACATCAACGGTACCGGGTATGCAAACCCGGACAAGGAGAAAGGAACCCCGGCCATGAACTACTCCATCCGATTTCCTCTTGTTACAGCGGCTTCATGTATTATCAGCACGGCGATTTTCGTGTGTGCCGCGTCCCCCAACGCTCGGGAAACCCCCGCGATGGCCAGGCAAATTCAGCAACGTGAGGCGGCGATTAAGCCTGATGACGCCGCGGGCCATCAGCGTATGGCAGACTATTTATACAACAACCGCCTTTACAATCAGGCCCTGCAACAGGTCAATGAGGCGCTAAAAATTAGGCCAAACTTTCAGAATGCGCAGTTGCTTAGGAATCTCATTGAATCTCAATTAAAGCGGCAATCCGGAGCACGGAAGGTCAATACCGGGGTGCAGCGCGGCAATTCCACGGAAAGCTCCCCATCCGTCCCCACTGCCGGCGGGCAAAGACTCCTGACGATGAACGATGTTTACAAGATTCGATTCTGGCAGCTCCAGCGCCATGAAACGGCCCCGATTGAGGGAAGCATTCTGCACCGGCGTAAGACGCTCATGGCGTTCTGGCGGAATATTATTTTGCGCAACCCCATGTTTCAGAACCGCACAATGACGCGACGGGATTATGAACATTTTATCAGTCCGAACAATTTTAACCGACAGATTTATCTTATCCGCCGGCTGGGTACAAAAAAATACTGGGATAAGGTTCAAGTTAAGAGCGATCCGCAGGTGATGAAAATATTCCGCACGGATATCCAGCCCATTGTGTTGCAAAGCTGCGGAACTGTGGGCTGTCACCGCGGACAAAACGCGCCGGGCTTCCGGATTTACGGTGATCAGGGCGGCAACAATACCCTGAAAACCTACACCAATTTCCTCACGCTTACACGGTTCCGTTATAAAAATATGTCGCTGATCAGCCTGCATAATCCGCGTATGTCTCTGTTGCTGCAATATCTGCAACCCAGAGAACTTCAAGCGTATCAGCATCCGGGGAAGAAAGGTCCCATGCCGCTGAAATTCGGCGTAAATAAAGTCATCAACTGGATTGAATCCCTGCGGTATCCGCCGCACAGCTACGGTATCATGGCGCATACAGCGCAAACAGAGCCGGCGACTACCAGTCAAGCGTCGAAGTAAAGGTTAATAATCAACATTAATTTCCGGGAATCGCATTTTCGTTGTTTTTATGAAATGAGCTTACTCCGGGCTTGAAAACCACTTTGTCTTCCACCACGACGAGTTCTTCATTAAGGAAATATCTGACCGCTTTACCCAGGGTCTGGGCTTCAAGTTCCAAGCCGCGCCGGCGGACATCCTCGGCTTGATCCACCCCGACATTAATATGGAAAACATCCTGCAGGATAATGGGGCCTGTATCGAGTTCCGCAGTGACAAAATGGGCTGTACACCCTGTGACGCGCACGCCGCTTTCAAAGGCCTGCCGATACGGATTGGCCCCGGGGAAATAGGGCAGTAATGAGGGGTGTATATTGATAATTTTAGAGCGGAATGCGGCGATGATTTCCGGTGAAAGAATCTGCATGTAGCGGGCCAGAATAATGAGATCCGGTTCCAAAGACCGCAGTTTTTCCAGCAGCCATTGCCGATGCCGCGTTTTTGCTGATTCATCCGGACCTGAGGGCGTAAAGGCGAACGGCAATTCGGCGGCGCGGGCAACATCTTCCAGCACCGGATGATTGGCCAGCACTGAAACGATTTGGCCGTTGAGTTCATTCTGACGATTCAGATCCAGCAGCTTTTGCAGGCAATGTGGTTCTTTGCTGATCAGTACCACCACGCGCTTGGCCTTGCGGGTTTGCCGGAGCGTAATACGGGCCTCCATGCCGATTTGCCGCCCCAAATCCAATAATCCGGTAATCAGCTGATCCAGGGAAATGGTCATATCATGCAGATCAACGAGCATATCCATGACAAATATGCCGCGGACCACGCGCTGTTCCATATCCTCAATGTTAATACCATTGGCGGCCACATAGGTGGCGAATTTTGCGACGACGCCTTTTTGATCTCTACCCTGTACCGATATGACCGCCAGGACCTTGGGGTTTTCCGACATATTTCATTCCTTCAATTTCATTGCGCGTGCATCATAGCACAGGCCAAAGCGGCCGCACCGATTATGCCCGCATCATTGCCGAGTTCCGCAGCGCGGATGGCGACGGCGGGCGGATCCATTTTCCAATAATTTTCATCAAAATACCGCCGGACGGGTTGCAAAAGGAACTCCCCCGCCGCAGCCATGCCGCCGCCGAATATGATCATCTGCGGATCCAGCCAATGCACCGCACTGATACAGGCGATAGCCAGGTAACGGCAAGTCTGATTCCAGATTTCCAAAGCCAGTTCATCGCCCCGCCGGGCATGATCTTCCACATCGCGTGCGGTAAGTTCCCCGAGTTGATTCAGAGCATCACGCAGGCTGGAGGTTACTTCCGGGTCCTGAAGCGCCTGCATCGCCCGCTGCCCCACGCGGCTGGCGGCCGTGTACATTTCCAGACACCCTTTTTGTCCACAGCCGCACAAGACTCCATCCGGTACGACAATCGCATGACCCAACTCCCCCGCCATATCGGTGTGGCCGCGAATCAGCCGCCCATCGACAATAATGCCACCGCCCACACCCGTACCCAGGGTAATCATCATCATATTGCGTACATTTAAGCTTTTTCCCGCCCCGGCAAAAAATTCCCCGTAGGCGGCGGCGCGCGCGTCATTTTCCAGAATCGCCGGTTTACCCAATGCCGCTGAGATTCGATCTCTTAATGGAACATTTTCCCAACCCGGCAAATTAGCGCAGCGGATGACAATGCCTTTTTCGGT
>JAJZCT010000104.1 GCA_021828925.1 Planctomycetota bacterium | reverse complement strand
CCCAAGTCGGGATTTGGCCAGTGTAAAATGCCCCGTGACGCGCAAGCCACCCATCAGGCCTTGAAAAATCACCATGATCAAGGCAGTGAAAGAGGTCCACTTAACCCAGCGTCGGCTTTCATGCCGGAACAAATAAATGGTCTGAATGAGTGTGGCCAGCCCCACCAGCGTGCCGAACAGGCGGTGGGTATGTTCAAAAAATACGCCGCCGGTCATATGGGATAACGGAAAAAAGAACATGCCGAAGCGGAACGAGTCCGGCCAATCCGGCACAGATAGCCCGGCGTTAAGACCCGTGACCATGCCGCCGGCCATTATCAAAACCAAGGTGGCAATAACGGTGGAAAGTGTCAATGATCCTTCCGGATGCAGGTATTGCCGCCGCTCCGGATTTAAGCGGGCACCAAAAAAACCTCCGATCCACGCCAGCAGCCCGGCGGAAATTACACTGACAGGTGCCCAGAGAAATTCATAAGCAATAATGCGATGGTCGGTGGTAAGGTCCCTGCCCAGTGAACCCAATACCAGAAGATTCAGCGATCCGCTGATCAGTCCCACCCATAATCCGCCGATCGGCCCGCGCCGCGTGCGCCAAGCGCCCACAAAACCGCCGCCGATGAGTATCGCCACCAGCGCCGCCAATATCAGCGGTGCCGGCACACGATCTCCCGGCATGCGGAAAATGTATCCCACTGACCACATCAAAACGGTAGTGGCCAAGCCCACCGCCAATACATCGCCGGCATCTTTTCGGCGATAAGGGCGCGGGTCAAGAATCGGAGGACCGGAGGTATGAGACGTTTCCTGCAAAATAGAATCCATAGGCATGGTATAATCCAAACAATATCACCAATAAGCACCGCATGATGCTAGTGCCAAGGGCAGGGCAGTTTCAAGTGACAAAGCGACGTATTTTTAGTTTATTGCTGAAATTCGGGCAATTTTGCGGGGCGGTTATGAGATTTCCGGACTTTTCCTCCGGAAAAACCTTGCGTTGTGCGCCAAGCAGTCGTATTCTCATCGCCCTGTTTGTTCCCCGCGCGGGAATATTGGATACTTTACCAAACCCCCACGCCGGACAGAACAGGCCGGGGGCCGGTTATTTTTTAACCGCGCGGCTGCGGATGATCAATAAATTTTAACGGGGGTTTCCCTTGGACGTGGCTATGGATAAAACAATTCTTGATAAAGCCGGCTCGCTTATTGAGGCGTTGGGATATATCCAGCGTTTCAACGAGAAAATTGTCGTCGTTAAACTCGGCGGTTCATTTATGGATTCCCGGGAGGAGTTCCGCAAGGTCCTTACTGATATTGTATTTATGCATGCCGTGGGTATGAGGCCGGTGGTAGTGCACGGCGGAGGCAAGGCGATCACGCAGGCGATGAACGAAGCGGGCATTGAGGCGCAGTTTGTTCTGGGCCGCCGCTATACCGATGACCGCACGTTGGCCATTGCCGAGCATGTGCTGGTCAATGACATCAATACGTTTATTGTGCAGACCATTGGGGAACTGGGCGGCAAGGCCATGCAGTTAAATTCGCTGGGCAGCGCGGTGCTATTTGCCGAGAAACTTTACTTATCCGATCCAACCAATCCACGCATTGATATTGGCCGCGTCGGGCAGATTACGCGCGTGAATTCGGAATTACTGCAGGCCCTGGCGGCGGCGGATTATATTCCGGTCATCGCCCCAATCGCTCTGGATAACGCCGGCGGCAAGCTCAACGTCAACGCCGACACCGCTGCTGGATTTGTCGCCGCCGCCTGCCGGGCGGAAAAAATGGTGCTGGTATCCGATACGCACGGCATACGCCGGAGCAAGGATGATCCGGCTTCGCTTTTGCGCAGTGTTTCACGCGAGGAAATTGAAAAGCTTGTGGCCGCGGGAAATATTGGCGAAGGAATGCTGCCCAAAGTGGAGGCGTGCTTTATCGCCCTGGATGGCGGCGTGCAGAAAACACATATTATTGACGGCCGAATCCCCCATTCCCTGCTGCTGGAAATTTATTCCGATCAGGGCGTGGGCACGGAAATTATCCGATCCTAATGGCATGAGTATCTATCCCAAGATCAGCGGATATGTAATCTGAACTGAGGCGACATCATGAACCAGACCAACAACACGCCGCCGGGCGGCAAATTTGATTTTATTGATATTCTCGGCATGCCGCGCGCCACGCTGGAACATCTGCTGGCCGTGGCGGCACGGCTTAAAGCACAATATCGCTCCACGGGCCGCAACGACCCCGTGGCCGCGGGCAAGACCCTGGCCATGATTTTTGAAAAGCCTTCCTTGCGTACACGGGTGAGTTTTGAAGTGGCTATGACCCATCTGGGTGGAGCCGCCATTTACATTACGCCCGGTGAAATCGGCTTGGGTACGCGCGAAAGCGTCCCCGACGCCGCTCGCGTGCTTTCGGGATTTTGTGACGCCATTATGGCCCGTACATTTGCGCATGACACCCTTGTGCAACTAGCCCGTTTCAGCAATCGCCCGGTAACCAACGCCCTTAGCGACCGCAGCCATCCCTGTCAGGTGATGGCTGATCTGCTCACCATTCGCGAACACTTCGGATCTCTTTCAGGCTTGACCCTGGCGTACGTGGGTGATGGCAATAATGTCGCCCGATCACTCATGGAAGCCTGCGCGGTGTTCGGCTTAAAGTTCCGCATCGCTGCGCCCATCGGCTATGAACTGCAACACTCGGATATTCAAACCGCATCAAGTGTCCCCGGATTTGATTTTCAGGCCACCACTGACCCCACGGAGGCGGTTCGGGCCGCGGATATTATTTATACCGACACCTGGGTCAGCATGGGGCAGGAAAGTGAAAAAGCGCAGCGGATGAAGATCTTTACGCCCTACCAGATCAACGCAAAACTCATTTCCGCCGCCCCAGCCCACGCGGTAGTCATGCACTGCCTGCCGGCGTATCGGGGGGTGGAAATAACCGATCAGGCCATGGATTTCGATCGCAGCATCGTATTTCAACAAGCCGAAAACCGCCTGCATTTTCAGAAGGGCCTGCTGGCAGTGCAAATCGGGCTGCGGCCCGATTAGAGCAGAAAGTAGAGAGGTGATCAGGAGAGCAAATAAGGTTGGGACTAAAAGAGTGGCTGTCGCCGAGACGTTCCAGCCCCTCTTGCGGTCACCTGGTCACCTGATCATCTGTTTCCGGCACGATCGCAGTGGGCGATCAACTCTTCAATTTCTAATTTTTTCCCGCACCGGCGGCTGTCCCTGGCCAGTTTACCAGTTGTCCATGGCGCAGGAATTTTAGCTGACGGTCGTGGACGGGCAGATTGGTCTGGGGTAACAGCCTGCGCGCCTGCGGCCAAGGGATCAGGCGGCCGCCCAGCATTTTCCGCCAGCTTCGATAACCTGCGGACAGCCAATTGCCGCTTCCGGAGAAATTGCCGGCTTTGGCACCATGGATAAACAGCGTAAGACTAAGCCGACCGCGCGGTCCGACGATCCTGTTATCGCAGCACAATATATGTGCACCGCTTGCCGACATGACAAATACCGGCCCGGGACAGGGGGTGCGGATCGTATTATGGATGACAAATAAGGTGCCGTTATGTGGTCCCCCGCCGTCCTGTCCGAAATGGATCACCTCATGATTGCCATTACCCCGCCCTTTGGCAATCACACACCCCAGTATGACCGCATCGCTGCCGGGGGCGGCGGTATTAACCTTGTCGTCCACAAGGTCCACTTCCCGGTTATTCGAGCCATGTATATAGCAATACTCAATCCAGGTGATATGACAACGGCTTTTGATATCATGGCCGGTTAAGGCATGCGAGATATTGCATCCACGGATCAGTGCGCTGGTGCCGCCCAGATAAAGGTTGTGATTATAGCCTGGCTCTTTATAACTTCCGTTGCGCATAATGTGGCAAAATTCAATCTGCTGGTCGGCACCGGTTCTGCGGTTCAGGTCGCCATTGCTCATAATCCCCATATCGTTGCCATGAATGTAACAATGTGAAATAAGCACATTGTTGGCGGCGTTAATACGTACACCAGCGCCATTAAATGAATGATTGTGTGCACCGTCACATGGCGACTGTGGCCGCCCCTAAGACCGTGCCGGGAACACACTGGGCCGTGGCCGCCAGGTAGCTTGTCGCTCGTGAAGCCTCCAGCGGTTTACTTATTAAATACCCTTGAAGGTAGTCGCATTCCAGAGTTTTTAGAATGCCGGCTTGTTCCTGGGTTTCCACCCCCTCGGCTACCACGCCCAGATTCAGGAGATGTGCTAATTTGATAATGGTTTGCACAATGGCGTAACCGACTTTATCGCTGTGCATCGTGCGGATGAAGCTTTTATCAATTTTCAGACAATTCAATGGCATACGGTGCAGATGGCTAAGCGATGAGCACCCCGTGCCGAAATCATCGAGATCAATCGCTACACCGGTGGAGCGCAAGCGCGTTAAGGTTGCAATGGCGGTTGACGCGTCGGTCATGGCCATGGATTCAGTTATCTCCAGGCGCAACCGGTGCGGAGATATCTCTGCATCACGCAATGCTTTGGCAACTTCCGCCGCAAAACCACTTTGCGCAAATTGGTTACCGGAGACGTTGACGCTGACGGAAATATCCTCCGACAATGGAATTTCCGTCTGCCACTTTTGCACCTGCCGACATGCCTCCAGAAGTACCCATCGGCCCAGATGGATAATCAGGTCCGTATCCTCCGCGATGGGAATAAAATCACCGGGAGGCAGCAGGCCGCGGGTGGGGTGCTGCCAGCGTACCAGTGCTTCCATAGCCAACGTCTTGCCGGTTGTATCGATAATGGGTTGGTAATGCAGCACCAGTTGATTATCGGTAATAGCTTTTCGCAGTTCGGTTTCCGTCTGCCAGCGCGTTACCGCACGCTCGTGCATGGTCGGGTCGAAAATTCGGGTGCAGGATTTGCCATCCGACTTGGCCTGATACAGCGCCGTGTCGGCGTCGCGCAGGATCTCCGCTGCGGTGTGATAGGTCTCGTTGCCGAATGCCACGCCAACACTCAACAGGGTGCAAATTTCATGGCCGTCAATATGAAAGGTCCCGGATACGTCCTTATGCAAGCGCTGGGCGATATGCAGCACATCACTTTCATGGCGGATATTTTCCAGCACCAGCACAAATTCGTCGCCACCGATGCGGGCGATGTGATCAGACTCTTGCCGCGCTATAGTATCCCCGTCGCGCACAAATACTTTCAGCCGCCGGGCGATTTCCACCAGTAATTTATCGCCAATCTGATGTCCCAGGCTATCGTTGATGACTTTGAAACGATCGAGATCAATAAACATCACTGCAAAATGAAAATCCGATTCGCGTTTCCGGCGGCCAATGCAACGACCCAATCGGTCCGCTAATTGCAACCGATTCGCCAGGCCCGTTAAGGCATCGTGCAGGGCTTCAAAACGCAGTTGCTCTTCCGCCAGCTTGCGGTCGGTAATATCGGTGATGGAACCCACCGCCCGTGTTTTTACTCCATTATCATCGCCGATCGCCACGCCCCGGTATAGCATCCAGCGATACTGCCCATCCTTATGTAACATTCGGCATTCGCCGCACAGTTGTTCGCTGCGGCCCTGAAAGTGCTCCTTCTGGTGCTCAGTAACAGACGTACGATCATCGGGATGAATGCGTCCAAACCATTGCTCCGGGGAGTCGTCGATTTCCGAATCGGTAAATCCCAGCATGGATTTCCAGCGCGGGGAATAATATATTTTCCCTGCGGGAATATCCCAGTCCCACAAGCCATCATTAACCGCGGCTTCTATCAGGCGGTATCGCTCCTGCGATTGCTGACGTTGGGCGACCTCAAGTACGAGCCGGGAATTAGTGTCCTCGAGTTGCCGCGTCTGTTCCTTGACCATGCTGTTAAGTTGATTGAGTTTAAGATGAGCGTGTCTGGCCAATTGCCATTTTTGCGTCAGCGCGCAGGCCAACTGGCAGACTTCCGCAGTGTCATACGGCTTTTTCAGAATCAGCAGGCGATCAGCAGCGCCAAATTTGCTGTTGATTTGCTCCCAGGAGTAATCACTGTAGGCCGTGCAAATGACAATCTGTATTTCCGGATCCACTTCCCATATTTTTTCAATGGTCTCTACGCCATCCCATCCCGGCGGCATACGCATATCCACAAACGCCAGGGCATAGCGATCGGTGCTTTCCATGGAACGCCTGACCATCTCCAAGCCTTCCTGTCCCTGATAAGCGGAATGCAGTTCATAAATCTCACGCTTAGCGGCGGAAGGTGCCGATCCAAACAGGTCTTTCTCCATTTCATCCAGAGCGTTGGCGATTTCCTCCGGGCAGAGGATCTTGCGAAAATCCTCATGAATGGCGCGGTTGTCATCAATGATAAGAATGCGACGATTAATCGTTTTCTCGTTCATGCGGCCCTTCCGGCTTCCACAGCCTGATCATCAGAAAGTATCGGTATTTCAAGGCGGAATGTTGCGCCTTGATTAACTCCGTCGCTGTGTGCCGTCAATTCGCCACCCATACTTTTCGCGGCCAGCGCCGAGGTGTGCAGGCCGAATCCGTGACCATCGGAGCGCGTGGTAAAGCCCATTGAAAAAATCCGCGCTAAATCCCCCGGCTGGATACCTGATCCGGTGTCACGTACACTTACCACCAGACGAGACGAATCATCCGCGCGCAAGGACGCGGAAATGGTCAATGTTCGATCTGCGGATATACCGCGCATGGCATATTTGGCATTGCTGATAAGATTTACCAGAATCTGCAGGATCTGATGCTTGTCCAAGGTCAACGGCGGCAGGCTGGCCAATTCCCGCACCACGGTGATGCGGTGGCGTTCAAGGGATTCCTGATTGATCCGGATGGCGTCTTCCACAATTTCCGAAACCGGGACTTTATCATGTACTACCGCTGTTTTAGCATACGTCTGCTGACTTTTGACAATCTCTTTTACATGCTGAATATTTTGCACCAGCGAGCTTAGCTCGGCCAGCAGGTCGTGCTGTTCTTTAAGCAAATGCTCATTAAGACGCCCCAGATAATCCACTACTTGCCGGCCCTTTTCATCCTGCGTTAAAAATGCTGCCAAATCCGCCTGGTGTTCGTGAAAAAGCCCGATGGCTTTGGTGAATCCCGGCAACTTGGAAGTCTTCGCCCGATCCTCACACAGGGAGGCTGACACATTGATGCTATTTAATACATTCCCCACGTTATGCAATACGCCCGTGGCAATTTCCGCCATGCCCGCCTGCCGCGCCACGGCGGAAAGCCGCCGCTGCATTTGTTCACGTTCGGCTTCAGCGGTTTTGCGCGCGTGGATGTCCCACATGACGCCTTCATAATATGTCACCGCGCCATCCGGGCCCAATACCGCGCGCGTACTTTCCATAATCCAGATAATCGACCCATCCTGGCGGTAAATTTCGGATTCCCAATTCTTTATGGATCCATGCCGCGCGATCTCCATGAGAATTTGTGCGTGGCGGGTTGAGTCCACGTATAACTGTCGGCGTATGTCGCACACGTCCGACTTCAATTGCTCCGCGTGGACATACCCACAAAGCCGTGCCATGGCCGGATTGGCGGATAGCAATGTTCCCTCGGAGGTGTACTGAAATATTCCCTCGGATACGTGATCAAAAATATCGCGGTATTTGCGTTCCGCGGCGGCGATTTGCTCATTGCGCTGCGTGAGTTCCCGGGAGTTAATCTCCATCGACCGTTCAATGCGTCGCCGATCTTCATCCGACTGATGATACACCGCATCCACCAGCGACAGGAATCGCTGAAATTCCTCGGTCTGTTGCGCGGTGTTGATGGCGGTCTTTTTGAGCTGCCGTTCCAGCAACGAGTGCATGTCAGGCCTCCGCAAAGGTGGTAATGGTCATGGTCTGATTGTGTAAAGCGCATTGGGCACTGGGGGTAAAGGGGGAAATTTCTCCGTAGGAATAAAACCCGGTTGTTACCGCGCGACTTCCCAATACGCCGACCACCGCCTCAACTTCTTCATCAATGCGCTGCTGCAACACCAGCTTTCGCCCTACGCAACTGATCAGCACCGCCAATTCTGTATTCGCATTACCGATGCGCCGCCGGCATTCCTGGGCGGCACCATCCGCACCATCCACCAGGCGGTCAAAATTGGCGGACATCAGCTGCGCCAAGCCGCCTTGCGGAATATCACCGGCAAAGGTCATGCTCTGCGCGGCTTCATCCACGGCGAGAATTGTCCGGACAACCGTTTCAGTGGAACCATTAGCCCGCACAGTCAACGGGAACAGCAGGCCGCTGGCCGGTAATTGCGCCGCGTGCGGGCCAAGGTATTCTTTGTACAACTCTAATGCCGAACGCCCATCAAGTTCATACAACACATTGCCCTCTGATCGGGTAATTCGCCGCTCCAGCCCAAACGAGTCCCAGCCCCCCATGGAACCGTAACCGATTTTTAAGTTTTTACCGTAGAATCCAATCGCGACGACCTGCCTGGGCAATACTACGCCGTCAGCGCACACGTATGTTTCAGAAAATCGCGCCCCATCGCCCGACAGCCCTCCGGTGATGGCCGCGCCAGCCGGCGCTTGGCTGGTTAGCCCCCGCACCAATTCACTGCCATTGACGGCCAGACCGTCGGACAGCACGAATATATGAACCAGATCCTCCGTTGGCAGGGCGGCCGCCAGCTCTGCGCCGATATCAAAACTTCGATGGGGATCGTTGATGATGGCTTTCGCCGCGTGAATTTTAGTGCTTTGGAAACTTACGGATGTCGCGGTCATGGTGTCGTCCGAGACCTGATCGCCGGCAATTTCACCGGCCGTTGAGCAGCCACATATATAAGCCGTCGGAAAGAGCTTTTTCAGTTCAGTCATGCGGGCCGGCTGCTTCATTAATGCCGGCGATCCAAAGACCAGCACGAGATCGGCTCGGGAGGCCGATCCGT
>JAJZCT010000103.1 GCA_021828925.1 Planctomycetota bacterium | reverse complement strand
ATCGAGAAGAGAAACTACGACTTGGAACTTGGAACTTGGCACTTGGAACTTGGAACTTGGAATTCTAGAACCTGGAATTTGAGATTTGAAATATTTTGGAAGCGCTCGCACTGCTATTTTGCGTGGCTCCGCAGAAGCGCGACCAGCGGGCTGGCCGGCTTACCAGTGAATTCCTGTTCTCACCTCACCTGTAATCAACAATCCGGCACCCCCGCGTCACGAGGGCGGCTTTTACATGCGGACGCGCTTGCGAAGGCCGGTGCCGGCCAACAAGGCTAATGATCCCAATGCCACAAGCCCAACAGATGCAGGTACCGGCAGGGGGCCGCCGGCCGGAACGGTGTTCAATCGCGTCCTAGGAGCCTGTCCGAGTAATGGCCGGGATTGCGATTACTCGGACAGGCTCCTAGAGCACCGTGGTGATAACCCGGTGGTGGATTGGCGACCCTGGATCAAACACCGGATTATCATCCGATGCTCTAAAAGTCGTGACGATCAGGGGCACCTCCACACGTCAATTTCTGACGTTCCGCGGTATACCCGCGTTTCGCCAACGGCTTGACGCTCGCCGCTAAATGCCAAATGCCGCATAACGCCCCCGGCAGTTGCGAAATTTTCTGATCCCTATATAGTCCGGATTGGCGTTTTGGATTTGGGTTAACGGAGTTGCGGATATGCGGTCACGGGCGGCAAGGTTTATAGGTGTTGCGGCGATGATTGGCTTTTTGTCGGCTTCTACCGCTTCGGCAAAGATTACCGTTTCCAATTTATTTACCAATCATGCGGTTCTGCAACGAAACGCGGTCATTCCGGTATGGGGTTGGGCAAAGCCGGGGGAGAGTGTTACGGTTCGCTTTGCCGGGCAGCAGCGCACGGCCGTCGCTGACGCGAAGGGCAAGTGGATGGTACGCCTGGCACCGCTGCACGCGGACGCGCAGGGCCGCACGATGATTATTTCCGGCGGCAGTCGTCTGGAGATTCATGATGTGCTGGTGGGAGACTTGTGGGTCTGTTCCGGGCAATCCAACATGCAGTTTCCGGTCGATGGCTCATGGGCCCGCGCGCTGCACGCCCGCAAGGAAGTTGCGGCCGCTGATTTTCCGCTGATTCATCTGCTGAAAATCCCGCGGGATAATACGCCGCAGCCACAGGATAATTTCAAGGCATCGTGGATGGTCTGCTCTCCTGCGACGGTTAAACGATTCAGCGCCGTAGGATATTTCTTCGGGCGTGATTTATTTAAACATCTGCATATCCCAATTGGAATAATTGATTCCTCCTATGGCGGAACGGTGATCCAGTCGTGGACGCCCATGTCCGCACTACGGCGCACGCTGGCTCTGCATGGTGAATTGCAATGGTTTGCTTCGGCGGCCCGGCGATATCATGAGCAATTGCAGAAGTATCAGAAGAAAATGGCCGCATGGTCCGCGGCTGCGCGCCATGCCCGGGACGCCGGGCAGGCAATACCAGCACGTCCGCACATCAAGCGACCGCAAAATCCTTTCACGTTAAGCCGCCCTTCCCCGGACATGGCTCCGGTATCCATATTTAATGCCATGATTCATCCGCTGATTCCATACGCCATCCGTGGGATGGTGTGGGATCAGGGCGAAAACAATGCGTGGGTCAACGACCCCATTTACGGCACACGTTTAGCCGCGATGATCAAAGCCTGGCGGCGTGACTGGGCGACGCCGACGGCACCGTTTTTAATCGTGCAGATTGCCCCATACTTCCATTATCCCAAGCCGACGGTGGGCGTGCCGCTGGTCTGGCAAGGGGATGAAAATGCCGTGCGAACCTTGCCCGATGTCGGCATGGTGGGCACGATGGACATTGGCAATCTACACAATATCCACTTCCGGGATAAGCAGGATGTCGGTAAGCGATTGACGCTGCTGGCTTTGAACATGGTGTATGGACATGGGGCGGTGCGCACCCTTGGCCCGATGTACAAAGCCATGCGTGTAGATGGGTCAAAAATTGTTATTCGGTTTCAGGATGTCATCGGCGGATTAGCCAGTCGTAATCGCAAACCGTTGGACTGGTTTGAAATCGCAGGAGCGAACCACAAGTTTGTACCGGCCAAAGCGGAAATTATCGGTGACACGGTGGTAGTTTCCGCCGCTGCCGTTCCGCATCCTGTAGCCGTGCGTTTCGCATGGAGTTGTAAGGCCGTGCCAAACCTGATGGATAAAGCCGACATGCCGGTATTGCCGTTCCGCACGGACCATTGGCCGCTGCGGTAGGTAGTTGGCAACTGACATAACGGGCAATCGCAATCGATCATCGCGTCCCGACCACTGACTCCTTCGGGCAACCGTGCTCGCTCCCTGTGAATAATCGCACTCATAGCTCTCCCTTAATTCTAAATTCAGCATTCCTGTATCAGAGTCACCACCGCTGCAATCCGGAAACGTACGATAAGAATATCTCAGTCTCGTCAGGATGCCAGGCGCGCACACTGCGGAGCGCTCACCGCAGGATCTTTTGCTGTCCACCACGTTTGCCGCCCCTGGAAAATGGGCGGCCTAAAACAGGGCGGTATTGGAAAAATGGCGCGGTCGGCGGACGTAACCTCGCGGCCACATTTGGTGATCCTCAACCGGCATATTTTATACCCGGTGCCGCTTTGGCCGCCAGTCTTGTGTTTGGCAGGCTCGTTAATCTGCGTGAATGCCGATGGCAGCAGGGTGTGACTTCAGGAGCCGTTTGGCCTTTTGGATAACCTGTGGGGAATTGGGGAGGGCCAACCTAAGTCGAAAATTTGGGAAATGGACGTGGATTACCGGGCCGTGCCATCGGTCGGATTTTAGTGTGATTTGCCTTGCGTCCAAGAGGGAAAATCCACGGCAGCCCACATCAATCCACTGCGGTGCCAGACTTATTATCTCCGGCTGGTTGTGACGCTGGAACGCTGCAAGAGCCAATGCCGTGAGACTGCTGGCAATAAAAATAGCCACCGCAATCGATGACAAGACGGTAAGCGGAGCCGGGTTGCGGTGCGCCATTATCCCGGTCGCTGAAAAGGCTGCCGCCATAAGCCCGGCTGACAGCAAAGCCGTTAAGCCGCCTTGGCAAAGAAACGGTATGGCTTCACCCAAACAGAAGCCCCGGACAAAGGGTTCGGCCCACCGCATTTCTCCGTACCCATCAATTGCCGTCTGATCCAGAGGAGGGCTAAATTGCGGGTGCCACGCACATGGCTGGGACATGGATATGCAGCCCCGGGGCAACGCTGCTTGCAGGCGTCTGATATCCGTTTTCTCCGGCATGGCGATTGTGCGTCGGCTGCGCGGGGAAGCGAAGGCAACTTTCCTCCATCCGTGATAAACCTCTCCGACCTCAACGCGGTGAATCTCAGAAAGCCCAAGGTGCTGCTCCGGCGCGGCGAACCGAATTTCATTCTCCCCAAGCATTACTGGAGCTAAGGTAAGCATGAGCAGGGTCTGGTAAGCCAAAACAATAATGGTACCGAGCAAGATAACCCCCAGCACAAGCGCGACCAATGCCAGCATCGTCATTTTCCACGCATCCGCGACCTGGGGAAAGCAAGCCGCAATCAAATACGGAATAGGCAAGGATGCTAACGCGATAAAAAATGAGAGTCGGAGGATCGCTTTGACGAACGGTCGCAGTGACGGAATGCGCGATGGTTGCAAGTGCCTTTTTTGGCAGGAGAATGGTTCGTAGCAAAATTTGCGCTCGACGCGCCGCCTCGGACCGCTGGATTGCCCAGCGTCGGAGGCTAAAGCAAATTCGGTTGAAGTCCGTGGTGGTATTTCCGCAGCAAGACTCTCGCCCTGGTTGCCTTTCGGCAGCGAGTCGCTCAGGCCTGAAGTGCTTTGCGCCATCGCCCCCAGTGATCCAACCGTCGCATGTATCAGATCGCCGATGTTTCGGCGCTCAAATCGGCGAAGTTTCTCCGCCAAATCCATTGGGTTGATAGCGCAGTCGAGGCCTTCGGAAATATAAGCGGTGAACTCGCCCAAGATTACCCCGGCGCTGGGCCAATAGGATAGGTGCGTTTCATCCGGGCGTATCATGCTTTCGGAGTACCCGCCGCAGCGGGCCAGTGCCCGGCGAACAACGACTGCAATCTTGGCATCGGAAGCGGCGTTGTTCTCCAGTCCATTGATAAATGCCGCCTCCGATAGGGACCGCCGAAGCAGTGGAAAGGTGCCCCGCCGGAGGAGCAACGGTGGCAAAAATAACAGGGATATGTCCGCCAGCATTGCGGCGATGCCCATCCTTGTGAGTTGACCATCTGGCTTGACAAGCGCCCTGGCTATAAAAACCATTCCAGTAAAACAAGCGGCTGCGCCAGCCAGCATTAATGTTAAAATAACAGTTCTTAGTGTTCGCGAGGTCCACAGTAACGCATAACCGTCCGCCGCGGCGGCCCTTCTGGCGCTGCTTAATTGCGGCCAGCTTTTGGCCGTCAGAATATCAAGCAAGGGAAGCGGTACGTTCCAATTCGAAAGCATCCTCGGATCAATCGGTGATGGGGCATTGCTCGTGGGCCTTTTCATATCCATCTCGCAACTTTGATCCACGATCCGAACCGGCAGAACGGAGATTAACGACAGCCCAATTCTACCCGCTGCGCAGCAGGCTTCGCAATGGGGTACTTGAGAATGGATGCAGCGGAATGTTCTGGCGCATCGGCACCCCGTCGGATCGCAGGTTCCTCGCGGCGCGAAGTGGCGCTTCGCCTCGTGCCCGGCCGGCTTAATTTTGAACCAGGGTTGCCCGTAGCCGGCTGGCGGCTTGCTCGGTGACAATGCGGACTTGCCGGGGCGAATGTCCGCGTTCATCCAGAATCTCAACGGTGTTGCGGCCGGACTTAAGCCAGACGGACGGAATATAAAGCCCCATCGGCATGGTTTGATCCGGGTATAAGCCTAAGTCATGGCCGTTAACCAGTATGTGCCCGCTGGACAAACCGCGGTAGGACACCCGCAGGACACTATGGGCATTATTGCCGCGCTTCCAATTGAACGAACCCTTGAAAAACCGTGGCGGGCCATTGTGTATGGCAGAACCAGTCACAGGCGTCCACGCAATGTCGGATTTATTCAGGCCTGATCCATCGCGCATTTGCCAGGGCGTAACGCGCTGAATCCCGTTGGCGGGGAATAGCTGTATGGCGGCTGTTCCCATAATTCCGCCGGCACCAGAGGTGTTCTGCACCAGAACATCCAGATTATTAGAGCCGGATTTGTTCCAGTATTTTCGCAGCGCCACGTGAAATTCCTGCCCAAAGCCTTTGTGCGTCAGAATTTTATGGCCATTAACAAATACGGTGCCGTTGTCGTCGACATCTGTAAACGTCACAAGCGCCGCTGCGGCACTGCTGATTTTCGGCAATGCCAGATGATACCAGGCATAGCCACGGCACCCATGAAAATAATCCGTTCCGGTGGAAACACTTTGCCAGCCATTGCCCGTGTAATCCGCCTGCTGAATTGTTTTTACATCGGCGGCAAAGTTGCCGGACAGGGGCTTAACCTGCCAGGTTTGAAGTGGAATTGTCCTAAGCGGATGTTGTTCCCGCGTCACATTACCCCAAATTCCTTTGGCGAGAACTTTATTCAGAGGGCCAAGATAATTATAAAGCTTGGTTCTGCCATGTTCGGCGGTAAAAACCGCGATCACATTTCGGCCCCTGCGCAATGTAACCGGAATGCTTCCCGCGTGCGTTACAGTATCGCCATATTTACCGTTAATAAAAATGGATGCAAGGTTGGAAACATGGCTGAAATTTAATTGATATTTTCCACCGTCGCGGCTATTGACCGCCGCGCGATACCAGCACCAGGGACTGAGAATTCCATCGGCTCCCATGGACTGAGGCTGCGAGGCCTTAAGCCAACCCGTTGGCTTGAATGTCAGTTGGGCAGGCGCGGTGAGGGTGGTGAACTGCCAGTGATGAATCTTCGGCGGCGTTGGAAGTGATGGCGTCGTCTTGACTGTGTTTTTCAACGCAACCGGCTGGGGACCTGAGCCAAACACCAGGGCAGCGGCGATGGAGTGGCCGGCCGGCGTGTCGGTGGAAAGCGTCCACTTGCCATGGGCTTTCTTTATTTGCCCCGCATACGCCGGGCCAACAATCACAACGGACCCGGCTTTGGACGTAACAAACCAGGTATGCTTTTCCATGAGTCGATTTTCAATAATCACCCGCAGGACATGTTGGCCGACCGTGGCTGTCGCAGTGCGTGGCTTCATGCCGGATGGAAATACCGCACCGACGCCGAAAATATCGCCGTTGCTCTGCCTGATTTGCCGCATGGCTCCGCCGGTGCGTGCGAGGCGTTGGCTGACAAAAGAAATATCCGCACGATTTCCAGGATGGCCATATAGCACAACCGTGGTCATGTTGCTTTCATGCTGGACACCCAAAATGCGGGAATAAGCTGATGCGATCTTCCAGGTTTTACCCAGGGCGGCATTCAGCACCACGGGACGGATTCTTCGCTCCGCAACACGCAGTTTGGTGCCATTTTTCATAGTCGCCGTCACGGTTTGCCCATGGGTGTTGTCCAGAAATACAATGGTCCCCGCCGGTGCCGTGCGGGCCAGCACGCGCACACCCGTGGCGAAGGATTGGTATTTTGCATCGGTATTGACGCTGTCTTCAAGAATATTAGCGAAGCTGCGGGCAAAATAATTGGCCCGTTTCATGTTGTAATAAATAGGGCGTAAATCGCCGCCCTGGCCGATGGCGGCGGAATAGTCATAACATGCCGCCAATTCATTGTCATTCCACAGCCAGAAATTGGTGCTCCCCACCAGCATATAAAAGTTATAGCCTGATCCGCCGAACGCGATGATCTTCCAGATGCCGCGATTTAATTGCACCTGCTGCGGCCGGGACATGGCACCGTAACCGTGATACCATGTGCGCGACGACCAGAATTCGGTGGTGTACCACGGGCTGGTGCGTGTGGCATCATTCCAGGGATTATGGCCGGCCGGGTCAAAGCCGTGATGCATGCCGCTGAAAAACAGCGGCACTTGTATGCCGTGCTGCCGCGCCATGTTGTATAAGTCCCGGAAATATTGGTTGGGCATGTCGGTACCCCAGCCCTGCGGATCTTCATTTTCCAACTGCACCAAGATGACCGAGCCGCCATGATTTATCTGATTACGCGCCACAATCGGCAGGAGTTGATTCCAGAATTGCCGCAGCGGATTCATAAACGCCGGATCATCCTCTCGCACCACCACGCCTTTTTCAAACGCGAGCCACAGTGGATAACCGCCGTCATCCCATTCCGCACAGTCATAGGGTCCGCAGCGCACCAGCGCGTACATGCCCAATTTGTGAATTAATTTGAGAAACGCATCGAGGTTGGCCCGACCATGAAAATCAAAAACGCCGGGCTTGGGTTCCTGAAAATTCCAGAAGACATAGGTTTGCACGGTATTAAAGCCGGCGCGTTTCATTTTCAACAGACGGTCTTTCCATAAGGCCCGGGGAACCCGCGCGTAATGAAAGCTTCCGGAGCAGATAAATACATGTTTGCCATGAATGGTAAATCCCCGGCCATTCAGGTGCATGACCTGGGCAGCAGTGCCGACGGGCTTAAACATATCGGTATTGGCCCGGGCTGATTCGGCGGACAGCAGCAGCAATCCGGTGACCAAAAGATAGACCGCAACCGGCAGAATGCCGGATGGGAATAAGACGCTTTTTCGTTTCACCGCTTTTCTCCGCAAGGGAATTAATCTCAGGGTTATGGTACTGCGCGAGGCCCCATTCGACCAGCACCTCAAACGTACAAAATTTGAACATGAAGTTCAGGATTTGCGTCAGGTGCCCCTTTTAGGTTTCAGGGGACAGAGGACAGGTTAAAGAGGGGTTACAGAGGGGTTACTGGGGGTGTCAAATAGTTTCAGTCGGACTACAATCAGGGGCTAAGCAGGCGAAGAACAAGCCTGCTGTCATCCGGCAGACGGCTTTTTTGGAGCGGATAAATACCATGAGCTTAACTGATTGTACGCTACCGGGACTTCATCACATCACCGCAATAACGGCCGATGCGCAGAGGAACATCAATTTTTACTGTGACGTGCTGGCTCTGCGGCTGGTGAAACTAACGGTGAACTTTGATGACCCTGCCAGCTATCATCTCTACTACGGTGATGAACTGGGACGCCCCGGAACGGTACTGACATTTTTTGCATGGCCCGGTGCCGTACGCGGCCGGGCCGGTCCGCCACAGGCCACCGCTACCGCTTTTTCCGTTCCCACACACGCCATGGATTATTGGGTACAGCGTCTGGCCGCGCATGGCGTGGAAAGCCAACTTCAGGCTCATCGTTTCGGCGAACCGGTCCTGGCGTTCAGGGATCCCGATGGCATGCAGTTGGAACTTATTGGCGCGAATCTATCGGCGGATTCCCCAGCCAGACCCCGGCTTGCCGGATCCGTTCCTGAATCCATGGCCATTGTTGGAATTCACAGCGTGACTCTAACCGAGCGTAAAACTGATGCTACCATTCATTTGCTTACCGAGGTCATGAAATACCAGAGTGCCGGGAGCGAAGATAACCGCCGGCGGTATCAGGCGGGAACCAACGACCATGGGCCGGGGACGATTGTTGATATCGTGCACGAACCGGCTATGGGCCACGGAACGCTGGGTGCCGGCGTGGTGCACCATGTGGCGTACCGCACGCCCGATGATGCCCAGCAGGCGGCGTGGCGTGACAAAATCGCGGCCCATTTTCCGCATGTTTCGCCGGTGATGGATCGGTGTTATTTTCATTCCATTTACTTCCGCGAGCCAGGCGGCGTTCTGTTTGAAATTGCAACCGTGCATCCCGGTTTTACCGCCGATCAGGCACTAGGAGCCTGTCCGAGTAATGGCCGGGATTGCGATGGGTCTGAAATGTCCCGTATGCGCGGCGGAGGATCGAGCCGACTCTTAATAATGAGTCTGCGAGAT
>JAJZCT010000102.1 GCA_021828925.1 Planctomycetota bacterium | reverse complement strand
CTGGTTTGCCACCGCGGGGTTTGTTGGCCGCGGGCGCGGTCATGGCCGCAAATCCATTGGCCGCCCGTGCTGCGGAATCTCTGCGGGTTAAACCGAGTTCCGGCAAAACGATTTTTGGTGGCTTTGATGTGCAGTCTCTGGAAGAAGCTCTGGCCACCGGTGCCCAGGCTGTGCGGTTGATTGTGCCGATTGCGGTGCTGCAAAAAATAATGGTTCAGGCTCGTCAGGCACAAGCCGGCAAAGTTTCGTGGCCATGGTCCCTTGCGCTCATGCGAGCTTTACACAAGGCCGGGATCAAAGTTGTGGTGACATTTTTGTGGGCGAATTGGGGACGGGCCATGCCCATACCTGCTGTGGACTCGACACGCGGGCGGAAATGGTTACAGGTTGTTCGCGATTTTACGCACATCATGGGTGATCAGCTTTACTGGGTAACCCTGGATAATGAACCCATAACCTTTCTGCCGGCGGCGGATTGGCATAAATCAGCCAAAGGCCGCATTGCGGTTTTGGATTGGTATTCGGCCGTGGCGGAGGAAATCCATAAAATCCGCCCGGAAATCCCCATTTCCGCGCCCGCCATCAACATTCTTCAGCAGTTGATGACCATGACTCCCGAAACGCTCAAAGTTCATGGTTGGGTGAAAGCCTGCGCCGCTTATACGCGGGAACTCTGCGCATGGACCAACCGCAACGAACATATTTCCGCTCTGGACCTGCACTTATACGTCAACGATGCTCAGGAGATGAAACAGCAACTGGCCTTTGCGCGCACGCTGACCGACAAGCCATTTCTGAGTACCGAGTGGAGTCAGGTGCCGGTGCTTGATGGCTGGATCAACCAGCCGCTGGACGCCCATTTCGCGGCACGCTGGAAGCAACCGGCCACATGTACCAATTCCGCTTATTCCTTGGCCTGTATGCAACATCCCGTATCGCTTGACCAATGGAATGATTTCATGGCCACGGCACCGCTAAGCCCCACATTCATGCAGCAGGCCTATACGCTCATGTGCCACCACCGTGTGCTGGCTTCCGCCTATTCCGGCGGACGACAGTATAAAATTATCGGCAATCCCGTACGCGCCGCCAATTATGCCAAGTATGCCCTCACCATGCTTTATGCCAATGCTACCGTAGCGCCGCTGCATGGCCACTGGCAGCCCAATTACAAACTTGTCCAATGGTTCAAGGCGGTGGCCACGGATAAATCATGATTGAAGAACTTTGGCGACATTCAGCATGGATGACTGTAGCACGCCGATTTCAGGTGCAGGAGGATGGTACGCCGGAACTGGATAAAATATCCGCAAATTCGCGCCAGCAGTGTACGGCCGGCGTGGAGCGCCACACTGGAAATATTCAAAAAGCCGGCTGATCGCGTCATTGTGATGGCGGCCGGCCGCGGCCTCGACGGATTGGTCGCAAATCGATGCGCCGAGTTATCTGAAATCCCATGGGATGATCACGAATTGGCCGATAAATTTACAGGCGGTCTCTTTTATGGCAGGACTTTGGCCACAACCTGAAAAGGAGAGTGTTCAATGACCACGGATCAAAATTTACAGATCGGAAATCTGCAATGTCTCATGAATGCGATGTTTCCGCAGTATATGGGCACTGAATCCGTGAATTCCGCGAGGACCCGCATCCACTTGCGCGCGATCCCCGGTCGCCGCGACAGGGCGTTTACGCTTGTGGAGCTTCTGGTGGTAATATCTATTCTCGCTGTACTGATTTCTCTATTGCTGCCGGCCCTGAACAGAGCCAAAGCACTCGCCCAGGCCATTGAATGTGCCAGCAACCTTCAACAGATCGGCTTGGCGGCATTGGAATATACCAATGAATCGCAAGGGTTGGTTCCCAATCAACCCTTTGCGTTCGGTCCCGGTGGGCAGGGTTTGACATGGGATATACAAATCAGCCCCGAACTGGGGATGCATTACACCGAACGGCAGATGTTATACGGGTTGTCGCTTTCCGAGGGTGATCCTCATATGATCTGCCCCTCCGATCCAACCGAACTGGTACCCATAACGGATACACACCTGTTACCCTATCAGAGGCCGGCGTGGCATCCGCTGCTTTCCTATGGTATGCCGCAAAGCCCGTATGCGCCACCCGGTCCGGCAATTGAAAACAACAATTCCTTGGGCGCGCCGATTGTACCGGGCACCAGCAACCTGGTGCTGATCTCGGCGCTGCCTCACCCGGCGAACGAAATTTACGTTACCGATGCGTATGGCTGTCATTATTTTCAGGATTATCAGAGCTATTTCTTCAATTGGGTGAGAAATCAGCAGGCCGTGAGCGGACCGCATCAAGGTGATTTTAATTATGTGTTTCTGGACGCCCATGTGGAAACATTGCCGTATGTAAGTACCATTGGATCGGGCAACCTTACCTGGCCCAGCGGCATGTGGACGGTTAATGGCCATTGACCATCAAGACATTGCATAATTACATATGTTAATGGGATGTTATCATGAAAGTATCAAACAGGAGTATCGGATTGCATTTACAATTGAAACGGACATTGACTGGGGCGATTGTAGTTTTACTTTTAACTTTTTCCTGCGGCGTTGCTCCGGTGGCGGGGGCCTCGAAACATGCAGGCAATAATGCGGTGGCTTCAGTGAATGCCGCGGCGAAAAACTTTCTCCAATTGCTGGTGCTTAATCCCAACGAAATGTTACATGACGGGCTGCGTTTTCGCCCACAAATGGTGCAGGTTGCAAAGCTCTACGCGGCGAAGCATTACCGCCAGGCGTTAAATGCTTTTTATAGTTACTACCTCAATAAGTTCGCCGCGCCGCAGCACTACGGCCTGCCTACATCGCTATCGAGTCCCTATTTGAGTTGGGGGGCACCGCCTTTCTGGATAGTGCCCCCGATGTTTGACCCGGCAACGAAGTCCAAAGCCATCGTGTCCACGGCCAATCAGCTGCGCAAGGGAATAATGAACTTGGGTGGCCAGCAGGTTCACATCGGCGCGCCCGGAACAGTGAATTGGAATTATCCGTTTCCCGCAGGTCGGCGCGTGCCGGCCATGCTGGCACATCCAAATCTGCACCACTGGCAGGTCAATCCAAATCCCATGCTGATAACACTGGGCGGATTTAACCCTTTGGTGCAAGCTTATATACTCACGCATAAGCCCGTTTATCTGAAAACGTGGGTCGCGTATCTGGCGGACTGGTGCCGCAATTCCCATTATCTGGGGCAACTCAATCCGTTATTTGTGCCCGATGGCGTCAATGCCCAGGCCAGTTCGATGCCAATGAATTTTATGCGACTTCTGGAAGCTATTAGAAGCGTCAACCCGGATATTCAGCGGTACGTCCCGCCAGCGCTTTTTGCCACTGCTCTGCGAAAAATGTACCTGCAAAGTCTGCTGCCCGGGGTGGCTTACATTCGATCCAATACGCACAACTGGACTCCGGCTTCAAGTGGTTCCCTGATCAACCCGATTGTTTTTGATGAATTCAGGGGTTCCGCCATACTGTTTCGCAATATTTCGCGGCGCAGTATTGAAAATGTGGAATCCACTGAGGAATTACGTGACGGCTCAGAAACACAGGAGGATCCGTGGTACGATAAACAGGATTTCGTCAATATCTGGTGGATGATACGGCTGCTGAATTCACGCCGATTGCTGGTACCGACCTGGCAGATGATATCGTGGGAAAATCAACTCTCCGATAATACCTTTTTTCGGCAGGATGTGCAGCGCCTGCTGTATCGCAAAAATACTTTCCTGACCCATATCCAAACGCCTCAGGGGCAGTGGCCCATCACCTTCCGCGGCGACCAGCGCCGCGCCGGGGCCATGCCGTATCCCTATAGCCCGCAAGCATGGAATAATCCAGTGAACGCCGCCATCATGAAGGCTATTTATAATCCGGGATCGGGCATTGTTCCGCCGTATACATCCGACTGGTTTCCCTATATCGGTTTGGCGATTATGCGCGATGGCTGGAAACCCACGAGTTGCTATGGCGCACTATTTTGCTCACCACAACCGCCTGGATACGGCGCGTTTCGGGGCCGCAGTGACAACAACAGTTTCGGTCTGGCGGCGTATGGGCAGGATTTACTGGTGAACGATACCACCGGTCATTACATGTATCCGACCTCGCCGATGAAAGTAAACGGATTCAACCAATTTTTTGAAGCCGGAATTTATAAGGTTGCTTCGCCGGAGGCTCATAAAGGCTATGAGGTCAGCGCGTGGCATAAGCCGGCACCTTGGCTCTGGTACGCTTCGCCGACGTTTAACCTCGCCGAAGGCATATATGCCGGTCGCTGGGGAAGTTTACACCATCCGCGCACTGTGGCCGGTCCGTATGGTCCGGACCAGAGCATGCAGGGCACGCTTACTAAGGCGCAAACCTATGGCGGCCTTACGTTTCAACGGCAGGTAATGCAGGTGCGCCGGGCCAAACTGTTTATTATTACCGATCGGCTGCTGAGCAAAAAAAGCAACCGTTACACGCAGATATGGCGTTTTCCGGTTGCGCCTACGCCCACTTCATTTCCGACGGCGTTTAAGCCTGCGGACATTCATATCAACCCGGCCGCCCGGTCCATCATCACAGACCAGCCCAATGGCATAAACAAGCCGTATCCCAAGTCCCGGCCAATTGTAATACCCAAGGCGAATCTGCAACTATTCCAGTTCAGCCAAGCCCCTCTGGCTTATTCTTCCAAGCTGATCAAAGAGCCTCCCATGGTCTGGAAAACGCGCAAGTTTTATATCCATCCCAACCTGGATCGCATTGCCGTCAAGTGGCACGGCCAGGGCAATCAGCAGATCGTAACGGCTATTTTGGTGCTGCCGCCCGGATCTACCCGAGGCCTGCAGCAAATTCATCAAATTACCAGTGGAAAACAGGCTGTAGGTTTCGCGGCCGCGCTGCCCGATGGCGTGCCAGTGGCATATTTGGCCTCTCCCATGACCGATGATTTTTTATCTTTACCACATATCAGTATCCACGGTCAGGCGTTGCTGCTGGCGGGCCACCACGGCATGGCTCTGGGGTGCAGTACCCTATTCATCCACGGCAAAACGTCGCGACCGGCTTATCGCAATTTTGCGTTTCGCTTAAGCGGCGGATTGCTCTCGGATGTGCATCCGATTCATCGGCCCATAGTGCCGGTGAAGATTTTGCCCAATACCACCGCCTTTGTGGGCCACATGAAAGTGACCCTTTCAACGCCTACTCCCGGCGTGATCATTCGCTACACCACCAACGGGGCTAATCCAACGCCGCTTTCCAAGGTGTATACCGCGCCATTTACAATTGATCACACCTCCAAGGTGCAGACCCGGGCCTATCGGCTCGGAGTAAAATCCAATCCGATAACCGCCTGCGGCACGGCGGTTACCCCCACTACTGAAGCGATATTTCATAAAATCGCGGTGCTTCCGGCTTTGCCGGCATGGCGGGAACGACTCGTCAAGCCGGGCTTGGATTGTCAATATTATCAGGCTCCGTGGCAATCCTTATGGTTGAACTTGGAAAATCTGACACCGCAAAAGACCGGTGTGGTCAACAAGTTGTGGGATATGGATTTTATTCCCGCAAGTAATCCGCCGGTGCGTTCTGCCGCCGCACCTCGGCAGCACTATTATGCCCTGGTGTACAGTGGTTATTTGAATGTTCCATCCACAGGCGTATATACGTTCCATGCTCCGAAGGAATATGACGTACCGAGCACGGATCCGGGCTATCAATTAAGGGTTTATGTCGGGCAGAATAGTAACTCCCCCAGCGGCCTGAATCAATGGGATACCTCAGAGCGTGTTCATGCATTTGGCAACTGGAGTATTGCCCTGTCCAAGGGGCTTCAACCGTTCAAGATCGTGTATGTCGATTATCGCAAGGATTCTCCGGAAAAGCTCAATCGTCCGGGTTTAAACGATTATATCTGGGCGGGCGTGGCACCCAAACTGGAAATATCCGGACCAAAGTTGAAAAAGGAACCGATTCCTCAAGTATGGTTACGGCATTAAGGTGCCAAAGGAAATAACGATGTCATACAAGCGATGTGCGGCCGGCTGGTTGCTCACGGCAATACTCCTGTTAAACGCGGGAACTCCTGGTAGATCTATGGCCGCCGCACGTGGCCCGCATCCCACGCCTGATATGCGTTGGTGGCAACATGATCGTTTCGGTATGTTTATTACTTGGGGCTTGTATTCCGTGCTCGGAGGTGTGTGGCATGGAAAGCAAATCCCCGGCTTCGGTGAATGGATCATGAACAATGCCCATCTGCCGCTGAAGCAATACAAACAATTGGCGCAACGCTTTAACCCGGTCGACTTTAATGCCGATCGATGGGTGCGAACCGCGCGCGATGCGGGCATGAAATATATCGTGATCACGGCCAAATTCCATGACGGGTTCTGCATGTTTCCCACCTGCACGACCGCATACAATGTGGTTCATGACACGCCTTGGCATACCGATCCGCTGGCCCAATTGGCGGCGGCATGCAAAAAATATGACGTGCGTTTTTGCACCTATTATTCCATAATGGACTGGTCCACACCCTTTCAGGCACCGGACGTCGATGCTCCCGGTGATCTCACCTACAATCCCACCAAGTTTGTTCCAGGGGGCCGATCCAAATACCTGACCTATATGGAACGACAACTCCATGACCTGATAAAGCAATATCACCCCGGCGCGATGTGGTTTGATGGCGGATGGATGCAGGGCTGGAATGGCCGCGATGGGAAGATCATTCTCGATTATCTGCGCCGCATAGACCCGCAATTAATCGTCAATAATCGCTTGGCCTACGGCGGAGATTATCGCACTCCCGAACAGTTCATTCCGTCTGCCTACCCTGTGCCCTGGGAAACCTGCATGACCATGAATCATACGTGGGGTTACAAAAGCGCAGATCATCAATGGAAATCGGCGGCAACACTGCTGCAGGATCTGATTCAATGCGCCAGCGGCGGAGGAAATTATCTGCTGGATGTCGGACCAACGGGACGTGGCGATATTCCCCAACCTGAACTGGAGCGTCTCAAGATCATCGGACGCTGGATGAAGATCAACCACGCCGCCATATATGGCACGCAAGGCACGCCGTTCTATGATGTGCCAAAATGGGGACGCATTACCAGCCGGCCCGGGCATCTGTACTTGGAAGTCTACCATTGGCCGACGGACCGGCATATCTTATTGCCCATGAATAACCCGATTACCCATGCTTTTTTTCTGGCCGATCCATCGCAACTGATTTCCACGACCAAAGTGTTCGGCGGACAAATTCTTCATTTGCCCCGGGACGGGCCTGATCCATTGGCCACAGTACTGGTGGTCGATTACACCGGTTCTTTGAGCCAATGTGCCTCCCATATATCCCAGCAGCCCGATGGCGCGATTAACCTGCCTGCGATTGATGCGGTCATAAGTCCCGGCGCAAATGCCCGACTGATCGGTCAGCGTTGGGACACGCAGGATTGCTGGAAAAAAACGATGACATGGCGGAAGATTGTCTCTTGGCAGGAACATCAATTCAAAATTCCGCCGCATATCGGCCATTGGACCGGCTCGCACGATAGCATCGAGTGGACAATCGACGTGCATCGCGCCGGACTGTTTCGCGGTCAGTTGAGTTATGCCTGCGCTCATGATGCCGGAGGACGCTACGAAGTTATTGTCGGCGATCACAAAGTAATGGGAACAGTTCATTCCACCGGCGGTTGGAATCACTATGAGACACACTCCACGGGTATATTGCATATTGATCGGGCCGGAAAAGTCCCAATTGTTATTCGCCCCACAGGCATCAAAGGCAAGGGACTGATGAATTTGCGCGGGTTGCGGCTGGTACCTGAAAAAGAATGAAACGAACCACAAAGCTGCCACCGGCCTGCCGAACGGCAACGTATCGCAATTTTATAATCCGGATTATGTAACATGTGCCCGGTCGGCGTCATTTCGCCAACTTTTCGCCATCTGCGTTCATACGGAAGTTTCATCGCTTCAGGGCTTTGAGTATTGAATCAGCTACACTGCGTGCCTCGGCTTTTTGCCCCATGGCATCTTCATGTACACCGCCACCATTGGGGGCGTAATATTCGGGGTGATTCAAAAGCACATGGTAGAGATTGTTGATCGGAATGCCAGCCTTGCGGCAATAAGCATCCGCAATTTTATTACGTGCAATGACGCGGTTGTTCCATGCCGACAGTCGGATGAAGTGCTTGCCTGCGCGGGTGGGCGTCGTATTGGCCCATATCAGTTTTGCGCCGTGCGCATTGGATTGAATCGTCTGCACAAATTGTGGAAAATACCGGGCATACTCCCTCTCGCTGTATCCGGCGCCATGCATTCCATTATTGAAATGAATGACATTGAATTTGTAATTTTTGAGGATCAGAGCTATTTGCGCCGGCAACATCGGATCGCCCACGCACAGTGACGATGCAACATAGCCCACATAGGCCTTGCCTTTCAGATCGGCCGCCACGTCGTGATAGTACATTTCTGTAATGGAATCCCCGATAAGCAGAACCTGGGGAAGCGTTTTCTTAATGCCCGGGTGCGACTTCCACCCGGTTCCCAATCCGTTCTGTCCCTGAATATTGGCACCGAGGCGTGGACGAACCACGTTTGGAAGCCATATGCGTATCCATTCAATTGATTCACGAGCCACATGCCGTCCCGGCGGGGCCACAATCGTCTGGGCTGAAACGATTCTGAAAGGGGACAACAGCCAGGCACCCGTCAGTACCGCGGCGAACAATAAAGACAATAATTGACGCTTAACCATAATTGATACTCCGGCATACTCAAAGATCATCACATTGCGGCGTACAGCGGAAGCGGGCACATCAGCGCCCCAGAAATGGAAATCTTTCCGTTCGTAACGCATTAGACGTATATGATTCATAAAGTCATTTCCACTGGCGCATGATTGTTGTCCCCGGCAGGGTCTTTGACGTCAAATTCAA
>JAJZCT010000101.1 GCA_021828925.1 Planctomycetota bacterium | reverse complement strand
AACACCATCCCCGTGGCCTTTGCGCTGGAGCCTGATAAACCGTAAAAGCCCGCGTAAGTCGTGGCCGATTTTACAAATCCATGCGTTTGTCCGTGAAATTCATCTGAAATATCATGCCCATTGTAAGATACCGCCGTCACGGCACCCGTATTGGTGTTAATCTGCAGAGATAACTTGTAAAACGCTTGCGCCCGCCAGCCGAGAAAAGGCGCTGGTCGAGGCGGCCCAACGGGAGTTCCATGGACGCATAGTTGGATTTGTCCATTGATACGATTGATAATTAATCCGGAAAATCCGTCGGTAACACTGGTCGGAGGTCGGGAGTAGTAGCCCAGGCCAACCTGATCGCAGGTGTTTACCTTTATGCGAGCCTGGATTTTCAACAACCCCGGCACATGATAATGGCGCTTGCCGCGAAGTTTGATATATGCGGCATCGTTAAAATTAGTAGCGCAGCCACGCGTAGCAGCCGTGGGACCCTCAGCAATGCGCATTGGTGCATGCGCGTATCCAGCACGGTCTTGCGCAAAGAATCTCCAGCGGTGCCCCGTCCGGTCCGTTGCTGGAATGTGTCCCACCGGAAGAACGGATCCCATCTCACCGTTAAAATGTTCGACGATCATGATGTGCTCTCTTGCTTTCCGAGGAATGTTCGCCACTTCCACGATCGTGGGTATAACCGATTCCAATTTCAATAACCTGCGACGAGTTGCTGATGGCACAAGTTGCGGCGGCGAAAAAGCGACATAAAGTCCGCGGTAATTAGCCAGGGATTCTTTCAAGTTGTCCCCGCAGATCATGCGCACATGAAACCCATCGTGCGTTAACATACGCCAAGCTCCGAATTGCGCCCTGTTCAGCCATTCGGTTGGCTCACGATAGCAATAGTTGGCCCATTTAGAGACGTATAACAAAATTGTGCTTTTCGCATCAGGACGAATTGCTTGCGCCCGCCCTGCCTCGTCACACATCTGTCCCCACGCCTTCATGTACGAATATCCGGATGGAAGGGTTTTAAATCCACCCGCATTGCACTCCTCAATCCCGCATCCTTCGCGAACCGCCGCCTTTCCCATCGCCGAAAGAAATGTCGGCGTGTAACCCACACTGGCCATACCACCAGGACTGTCAAACTCAATGGCCACCGGCTTGAGCGTTATGCCCTGAAAGGCGGCCAAGTCCGCCTGCATCTCCCAGATTCTCTGATGAGCATGCCACCAGAAGTCATAGCTTTGCAAAATTTTATCCGCTCCGCGTGACATCCCGTAGTAGTCAAGGTTGGACATCTGCGCAGAGCCACTGCGATAGCTTTCTCCCAACTGCACAACAATATGCGCCTTGGAATCACCGGCACGGATTGCAGCGTTAAACCGCCGCAACGCCACCCGCCAATTCTCTTGCCGAAATGCGATGAAAGCCAAATCCGCGGGCGAGCGATCGGGTGTGCCGTGGGTTTCGTCGGGAATCGGCGGCGTTTGCGGCAACGGCGCATTGCCGACAATACGAACCAACCAGCCTGGTCGCGGGCGGGCTCGAATGCTTTTCCGCCAGAGACGCAAACTCGCCGGATCAAAGGTACACCAATTTCCATATTTATTTTCCGCCTGTGAGCCGATAAAGGCACACCAATCAACGCCCTGTCCGCGGAAGTGCCTGGCCAAGTGGGTGCAAAAAGGCGAAAAGGCCCGCCAGAATCGCGGATCGTTAATAGACGGTATGCCGCCCTGCGCAACCTTACCGGAAGCATGTTCCCATTTATCGACCTTCAGCCATTGTGGTGTTGCACCGCCCCAATAGCTGTTGATCCGAACGCCCAATTTAAGTCCAAGCTTGTCGGCAACGGCTAAACGACGGGCAATAAAACCAAAGTGATAATCATCTGGTTCAGGTTCCAACCGATTCCATGCGGCGGAAATGTATATTTCCGTTCCTCCAACGCTCTTGAAATCTTTGGCCCATCGTCGAAACTCCTTTAATTTCGCGCATGATGGATCCCAATTCCAAAGCGTCAGGGAAAACTCACGGTGAGACACATCCTGGCCTTGCGCCAACGGCGAGATGCACCCAAGCAGCAACATCATCGTGGTTAATAAGATCACTCGCATTGTACGCATTATTGCGCTCCATATGATATGTAAATCATTTTTCATCACTCTTATCGGCCGACTGCCGGCCTCGGTCTTCCCACCTTAACGAACATCGATCCATGACTGGGTAATTCCATATCCAAGCCATCGCGATGCCCGAGGTTGCGCCGCATCCATAAATCACGCGTGGGCTGCTTGCCGGAAAGCACCATATCCCGCGGCAAGATAACGGTAAGTTCCGACCACCTCACGGACGCTTTTTCCGCCACCGGCCCCAAGTTGAATATTCCAACCGCCGCGGTCCCGTCCGCCAGTGGCCGCGCCCAAATTTGAATGCAGCCGATCTGTTTGATGCATTGGGCCTGCTTTCCCAGCACATCCTGATCCACGGCGATCACTTCCGTATTGGAAAGCAGGTCCAGCGTGAATGGATCCAGTTTAGACAGATCGCAGCCAATAATCAGCGGAGCTGCCAGCAATGACCACAGCGTGATATGTGTCTGCTGCTCAAGCGGTGTCAGACGCGAGGGCTGCGGCTTGCCTGGAAAACCTAACCCGGCATTGGTGAAATCCATGGTTCCAACTACAAGCATATCCGGATCATTCCAATGTCCCGGGCCAGCATAGGCTGCGATGTTCCGGTCACAGTGAAATCCGTTAACGCATACAGATGCCCAGAAATCTATCAGGTCATCCGAAATCCGCCACAGGTTGCCGCGTACTTGCGGCCCGGCGGCCCATTTCCATGGATCCGCCATGCCATACTGGCATAAGCTGAAAACAATATCTCGATCTACGGTTCCAATGGCCTGCCCCATTATCGCGTAAGGTTCAATGTATTCAGCGGTCTTCGGAGTCGCGGTGATGGTCTGCCCATAGCTGCACCAGTCATATTTGAAGTAATCCACACCCCATTGTGCATAAGTCTGGATATCCTGTATTTCGTGACCATAGCTTCCGATAAAGCCGCCACAATCCTCCGGTCCCGGCGATGCGTAAAGGCCGAACTTCAGTCCCAAGGCATGCACATGGTCAATCAAAGCCTTGATGTCCGGAAACTTTGTTTTGTCCGGCATGATCCGCCCGGCGGAGTTCCGCTGACCGGTCCAGCCCGCGTCAATGTTGACAAAGCTGTAACCCTTTCCCGCCAAGCCGGAACGGACCAGCAGATCCGCCGCCCGCCAGACTTTCTCCTGATCAACATTCACTCCAAACGCATTCCAGGAACTCCAACCCATGGGCGGCGTTTGGGCCAGCATTCGTTCTCCGGCGCGTATTTCCAACCGCCGACTGGTCCGGCCAAGGTGGTTTCGGGCGACAATCTCCACCTTGTAAGAACCGCCATGCTCCACGCTTCCCCGCAGCACACCCTGCTGATTCAATTCCAGGCCTGCCGGGAGGCCCGTGACGCTCAGGTTTATTTTCCCCGAGCCCGTGACGGGAATCCTGAAGATAAATGGCTTTCCCGGCGTTGTCCCGATGGCCTGCGGCCCATGGAACTCAGGCTGTTCAGAATTACCATGCGCGATTTCCGGTACACTCATATCCGGCTCGTACCGTTGCGCCTCCGGCAGTGCCGTGGCATGGGCTTGCAGCGTAATGGCCGCATCCCCCCAGTCGGCATAGTTATTCCAAGTGTGGTGCCCGGCCGCATCCACCACCAGGAGCATTTTTTTTGCACCCTTGAGATTGACGAAAATCTGCACCGGAGCGCTTCCTCCCTTTATCGCTGGTGTTCGGACCGCCACCCGACCATCCACCACAACGTAAAACCTAACACATGCACTGGGTCCGCCGACGGCGTCCGGTCCAACCCACGCGGAGAATGCCTTCGCCGCACCTTTGAGATCTATTTGCAAAATACTGTCTGCCACTGTGCCCAGCCCGGATTTGAATTGCCGATGGCCTATTGTCAGGCTCTTGCCCTTGCTTCGGCAATTGCGTTCTGGCCTGCTCCAACCCTGCCGTGTTAATTCAATTGCCATGTCCGATAATGCCAATACGCGTTCCGCCACCGAGATTGACCGTGATTGCTGAGCTCCAACGCCACCGACCGCCCGCACGGTGCTCACGGCGGCAATATTTTGGATAAGCTCGCGACGATTAAGCATGTGTTTTTTGAGAGTCAAAAGCCACCTCGCCGCAAAATAGCCGTGGCCGGAAGATATCGTCTGGTAATCAAATGCGATAGCCGTTGTACCGTGTCGGCATCGGTCCTGCGTTGCAAGTTGTTATTCATGGCTATATTGCGGCATGCGGCCAGACTTATCAACCCATGGGTCGCCGTCACCGGCGGGGTATTGCCCACCACCGCATTACCCGTGACGACCGCCCCGCTGACCTTACGCAGCAATATCGACGCTGGTATCGCTTTAATTGATTTCGCGGCAACGCCGCGTGTCATCTGTCCGGTGGGAACCGCTCCGTAACTGGTAACGTCGCCTCCGGCCCGTCCGGGAATAATCCGGTATCCCAGCCCAGGATCTACCAGCAGGTTGTTGCGAAGAATCAGTTTCTCCGCACCGTCCACCCTGATAGCCGCATGTCCGCTTCGAAATATGACATTGCCCTCGATTCGCACGTTTTGCAGCGGCCGCATGTATCCGCTCAGAACAATCGGCGAGATAACCGGACTGATGGCAGAATTATAAAAGACATTATTACGTATGGTAATGTGCGAGGGATTTCCGCCTTCAATGCCGTCGGGAAAACACGTTTCAAGAACCAGACTATCTCCCATGCGAAGCATGAAATTATTCTCGAATAATCCATGGCCGCACTGCACCAGGATTCGCTGGTAGCAATTCACGAAAAAGCAATTGCGGATAACCCATCCCTGGTTGGAGAAACGCGGGAAAAATGCTGCCAGCTTACCGGGATTACTCCTCAATATTTCCAACGGCCCGGCGAAGCGGAGCGTACGACCCTCGATCAGTTTAATCGGCACAGAGGCCAGCAGGCCGGGTTTGGTTCGATCATAAATATCGACTCGATCGCCGGCAGCCAGCCCCTTCGGCAACGGCGCTGTGAACGTGATGCTCTCTGGTGTTACGCTCTCCGAGAGCTTCCAATGTGAGTGATTGTTATACGGATCATCGGTGGTACGCCCGGTTACCACACCATCCATCAGCGATCCATATTCCATTCCATTGCTCATTGCGACGCCTTCTCCACCCAGTAAATTGTTGGTGCCGGGGCGCGAAATAAACCGGCAATTCAAATAGCGATGTGCCCCGTAACCACCGTTTTCACTCACAAAGCTCTTGGCGGCATAGGATTGACAGTCCGTAAGCGTGATGCATCGACTCTCATGAATGTGAAAGGCGGCCGCCACACTGTAAAGCACTGCGATTAAATCGCCGACTTCCAGCGTTTCCCCTGGTCCATATGTGCGTATCCAGTCCGGATCTCGCGCCGTTTTCAGCAGATTACGCGTCTTAAGTTGCAGTCGATAGGTGCCATCGCGCTGCGCCTTAAGCTCTGTGAAAAGATCGTTCTCCGGCCCCCAACCGCGATTGATCTGGTACAAAGCGGGCATGTTGTCGCCATTGGCCTTGAACGGCAAAAATCGCACCCGATTGTTATCAGCAATCGCCGGATTGGCCGGCTTAATCAACCGTGTGCCCGGAAATGGCCGTATCACAATCTCGTTGTTGGTGTGGTCAAGCTTAACAATGCGACCCTCCATGCAACCGCGCTGGGCGCTATCCACGGTTAATCCCTGGATGGTAATATTTGCGCAATCCTCAATTCGCACCATAAGGTGGTAATCCGGTAATCGCGACTCCATAGGGAACCAGAAGGTGGCACCATGGGCGTTAATTATAAAAGGATGATCTTTGGGCCGCTTCAGCCCGCGCAATAAAAACGCCTTCGTATCCGGATGGTAAAAAGATGAAAAGCGATAATCTCCGGGCGGAATATCAACTGTGTAAGCGCCGTCATGAAACGCCGCAATGACAGCCTGGTAGATCTTTTCTCCCGCGGCCCACTGTTCCGCAATTTGCGGGGCGGTAAAAGACGGCCCCGGCGGCGCTTCGGGGTTGTAGGCACCAATGGTAGAGCTTGAAAACATCTTTGTTGCGTCTTGAACTTTCGCGCTCGCGGCAGATGTCCCGATCGCAACTTCAGGCAACCCGGCAAGTGCCAATGCCGCCAGCTTGATCAGCTCGCGCCTGTTGAAATCACTACTCATTATTTGTACCTCTGCAAGAAAAATGGAATCACTGTCATACCGCCTTCAAACTGCCAGGATGCTTAAATCCTAAATGGCCGTCATATCTGAAAGACGCAAAAAGTCCAGTTGTGCTCCCATGAAAAACATCCATGAGAATCGTGGCCGATTTTCAGATAATATCGGGACGACCTCACTTGCGCCGTTGCGCATCACTTCGCCTTCGATGCCCCCGGAAGAACAATGCGGCACAGCCCGCAGCCGCTCCGAGAATTCTAAGTCCGCACGGCTCGGGCACCGGCACCGTGGGCAGTCCGAATGTATCTTGAGCAGCCAATTGAAAGGCGCTCTCCTGGGCAGGATCGTTCTGAAACGCCCACATGTAACCCAGCGGATATCCAATCGTCATGATATTCCCCGGTCCGGTGACGAAGGTCCGGCTCAAGGGCATGATCGGCAGGGCGGAGTCGGTGGTCATAACGGTGCCGAACGAACTCGTCGCGTATGTGTCCCCCGCTTGAGATTTCAATCCTGGAATAGCGCCGTATTCGATAATGGTTGGAATCGACGACTCCAGCCTGTACAACTTGGCCGCGTCGGTTGATGGCAATAACTGCGGGGGAGAGAATGCGACATAGAGTCCCCGATACCCGGATAGATTCTGCGATAGGTCGCTTTCGTTGATGATGCGCACCGCGTATCCGTTTTGTTCCAGCGTCCGCCACGCGCCGAATTGGGCCTGGTATACCCACTGTGTGGACTCGCGGTAGTCATAGTTGGCCCAATTGGAGAGAAATAGCAGGATGGTATGGTCCGGGGGCGGCTGAGCTGGTGACGGGGCGCTTTGCAACTCCTTCCCCAGTGCCACCAGGTATGGATATTGTGATGGCAGTTTAGAATAATAACTGAAGTTCGCCACCTGAAAACCATTGCCTCCGGCAGCGAGCACATCGCTGCCAATGTTTTCAATATTTGTGGTGCTGAAGCCGGCCGCTTGCATGGTGGTGGGGGAATCAAACTCGAATGTCGTTGGCAGGCCGCTAATGCCCTCGAACGCGGCCACCGACGCGGCGGCCTGCCACGATTGATGCAGACTCGGGTTCGCCGATGAATGCATGTTGAAGTCCCAGCTGTGCGCAATTGCGTTAGCGCCAAGTGACAGGCCATAATAATCTTGGTTGGCAAACTGTGCACTCTCCGCCCGGTATCCCTCCCCCAATGGTACGCTCACCTGCGCACCGGGATCACCGGCGTGGATCGCATTTACAAAGTTTGCCTCCGTCGTACGCAGTATATGCTGGCGAAACGCGATAAAGGCGGTGTCGGCCGGTGTTTGGTCCGGTGTGCCATGTGTGGGACCGGGCACTGGCGGGGTCTGTGGAAGCGGTGCATCTCCAACTGCATTGGTAAGCCAACTTGGACGTGTTGACGCATTAATGCTCTGCTGCCAGAGCTGCAAACTTGCCGGATCATATGTGGACCAGCCGCCGTACTTCAGTTCCGCATCCGGCCCGATGAACGGGGTGTACGTGATTCCGTCCCCTTTGAATTCCGCGGCAATATTGGTTGACAGCGCATCATAAGCGTTTGAAAAATTGGCATCCGCATAAGAGGCGGGAGATCCCGCGATCGGCTGTCCATTGCCCCCCCAAAAATCGCAGGTATTCAGCCAGCTTGGCTGGGCCCCGGAATAATAACTATTAATCTCCACCTTCAGATTCATACCGTAACTTTGGGTAATCGCCAGGCGCTGGGATATGTAGCTGAAATTAAACTGCCCCTGTTGAGGCTCAAGCTGATTCCAAGGCACGGAGATGGTTATCGTCGTGCCCCCGATGGATTTAAAGTTACTGACCCAATCGGAAAAAGTCTGAAGGTTCGAGCATGGCTGAGTCCAATTCCAGAGCACCAGCGAGTAATGGCGCTTAGCTGGCAAGCAGTAGAGCATCTGTTGTGAAGTGCAGACCATGGCAATAAGCGCTAGAGCGGAAAGCATGCAAGCTTTCCTCGTTGCCATGCCATGGTAGTCGCTGAGGTTTCTCATTCTAAGAGCCTGCACAGTACATTATAAAAGTCGATTTCGTGTTCCGCCCGTATCTGCCACCGCGTTGCGGATGTTCTGATACGCTTGCCTGATCCCAATGGTTGGCGCAAAACATTTCCGGCCGGCAGTTCGGATTGGATTCGAATATTTCAGCGTCAACCCAATAAAGGCCATGACGATACCGCAGGCTAGCCCGCAATCAAGGCGAAGGATGTCCATCGCATTGCTGGCGGCGAGGATCACCTTCCGGTCACACACAAAGCCTATTGAGCTTGGATCAGCGCGCTGCGATGGAGCGTACTATGCTGAATCAACTCCAGTTGCTCGCAGTAAGCTAAACGATAGCAAAGACGATCGCCCCCGGCAGTCCTTATCTCCAATAGGCCAAACTGTTCGATTGGTTGCCGACCGTGAGCCCGGTCGCCGCCGGATCAGGTGGTGACGACCCAAACCCGTTATGCAGCATGTCGGGCGGCCCCACCCAACTCACAGAACCATCATTGTAAAGCTCATTTGCGCCGTCCGGCATTCCATTGGATGAAGAACTATCAACATGGTTGCTCAAGTCAGAACCGGAGATGAGCCAAGCGCCGCTGGCGGTCACATCAATATCCGTAGCTAAAATACTCGATCCAGGACTGGTTGGCTCTTGAACGTAATCGTGGCCTGGCTCAT
>JAJZCT010000100.1 GCA_021828925.1 Planctomycetota bacterium | reverse complement strand
GTTGATCGCGGAAAATGGATTCCCATGACGCGACGCGCCTCAGCCCGTCGCGGTTGGTGCAGTCATGTGAGGAGCGCTAGAAGTTATTCGGGATCCAATCCCAGTCGCGTCCACCATCGGCTCTTACGCCCCGAGACTTTGCAAATATTCCACCACCAGTCGCACACCGAAACCACTGGCATGATCGCCAATCCACCAGCGATCCTCTTTTTTTGGCTGCGCTACGCCGGCAATATCCAGATGGGCCCAGGGCACACCATCCGCTACAAATTCTTGAAGAAACATACCACCCTGAATAGGATGTGCCTCGCGTGCGCCGCTGTTGACCATATCCGCATGAGGACTATCCAGCAGTTTGCGATACGCCTGGTCCAGGGGCAGCCGCCACAGACGTTCACCCGTGCTGTTGCCCGCCGCAATCAGTTGTGCCGCTAATCCGTCGTCGCCGGCCATCAGCCCCGCAAATACGCTGCCCAGAGCGACGACCACACCGCCGGTGAGCGTGGACATTTCAATCAGTGCGCCGGGCCTGTATTTTTCGCAGGCATAGGCGATGGCATCAGCCAGAATCAGCCGTCCCTCGGCATCGGTGTTGGTGACATCCACGGTTTTACCATTGTACATGTGAAGTATATCACCGGGGCGGTAGGCCTGGGAATCCAGCGTATTTTCCGCCGTGGGAATCAGGCCGACAACACGGTGCGGCAGTTGCAATTGCGCCACCGCCTGCATAATGCCCAGCACCGCCATGCCGCCGCATTTATCATACTTCATATTTCCCATATCAGCCGCGGGTTTAATGGAGATCCCGCCGGTATCAAACGTTACCGCCTTTCCCACCACCGCGACAGTTTTTCCGGCGTTGCTTTTTATACCGCGCGGAAGATATTCCATGATCAGCAGTGCGGGCGGTGAAGTACTGCCGGCACCGACGGCACATAATCCACCCATGCCCATTTTCTGCGCCGTCTTGGCATCAATAACCGAGAATTTAAGTTTATTGCCGGCTGCGATATTCCGTGCGATGCCAGTGAGAGTAGTGGGCGTAAGGACATTACCAGGATGGCAGGCCACCGTGCGCGCCAGATTGGCGGCTGTAGTAATCACCGATTTTTCCGCTACGACACGTTGCACAGTTTTCGCGGAATTTTGATCCGGACAGCAGATCGAGAGCGTTAAAGGCTTGGATTTACCAGCATCCTCGTGCGGCGACGGCGATTTTTTTTTAGTTTTATACGGTGTAAAGCTAAAGTCCCCCAAAGCGTACCCCTCCGCCAGTGCACCAGCCAGGATGGGCCAATTCCCGCGCTCAAGTCCGGCGGGGTAAAAAGTTGCCGAGTTAATTTTAATTTTACGCAGATGGCGTGCCAGCAAGGAGCCGGCCCAGCGAATCTGGTCAGCATTAATTTTATCTAGTTTCCCCATGCCCAGAAGAATCAAGCGTTCCGCGGAACCGACGCCGTTCGCCTGCATAAGCGTTCCGGCCTTACCTTCAAAGCCCTGAAGTTCCACGGCCTTGCTGATCGCCGCGGCGATTTCCGCAGGAAAACCATCCGTGGCAAAGCGCTCTTTGGAAGAGGCAAAAATAGGAATAACCAGTGCCGCACATTTCCATTCGACCTGCGACAGGACATGAAATACCGGTGGCTTTCCAGGAGAAATAGTTACGTTTTCCAAACGCTGGGATTTTGCCATGAGATTTTTTCCTTATCATTAAAATTTCAGAACGATCTTTTCAAATACGCGATCTAAGCAGTATACGCTTAATTTATGGCTTGGAGTTCGCCCCCGGCAGCGGCGTCGCTGGCTCGCCGGGCCACATGACGCTGGAGTGATGGGGCGTCGCGTCTGCAGGAAATAGCTGCTTGGCGTACCAATGGATAATCGGGTTGCCGATGAACAGCGTTAAAATAGCCGCCATGCTAAGCCATGGGCCATAAGGTAAAATATTGGGCTTCCCCTGAAATTTAAGCACGACTGCCCAAGCCAGGCCCAAAATCGGTGCCAGAAAAAATACCACAATCACCGCCGGCACTCCCACCACCGCCCCGATGGCCGCCATTAACGGAGCGTCCGCTGCCCCCATGGCCACGCGGCCGACAATCAGCGTTCCAATAATTCTGATGATCCAAATCATCCCCCCACCAACCAGCAATCCCAGTAGAACTCCCAATAACCTTTCTAGCCACGGCAACGCCGGCAGGGCGATGGGAATTATCGCGGCTAAAAGCGCCAGACAAAGCGGCGGCAAAAGAAACAAAATTTCTTTGCTGATTTCCCGGCGGGCATTTACATCGGCGGATTCATCCAGCACAAGCTGTGAATCATCCGGTGCCAACATCGGCCGGGGCAGTACGCCTATGAGAAAGGCCAACATTCCGCCCACCATCGTTACCAGCGAGGCCGTTCTGGCTGAGCACAACACCCACCCCAGCAAAACAATCACCGCGATCATGCATCCAGCGGCGATCTGCGGCCAAGATTTTTGCAGCGTCGGCGGTGGAATCAGCGGCAAGGGAACATTATCAACGTTATCCGCTGCGGCGTGCGGTGTCGCAAAACTGCGCGGAAGGATTTTAAGGAAGAGCAGAGCGTTGGATAACAGCAGTCCTAATGTGCCGCCAAACGCCAATTTTCCCCCAATCGATGCGGGCACTACTGACGGCAACATTTTCGGCGCACCAAAAACACAGGATGCCAAAGCCACCGCCATGACCAGGTACGGGATCCGCAGCGGAATAATAAAAAAATCCGCATCAATAGCCGAAGCAGCCAGGAGGCAGGATACAAATACCAGATATAAAATCATAGCGACAGCGCCACCGCTGAAATCCGGCGTGGGGCCACCGTTCCAACGGGCGTCAAAAAAGCCAAGATAAAGTGCCAGATAAATCAGCCCCGTGCCCAGTTCCACCATCGGATACCGCGCGGAAATCGGTGCCTGGCACGAACTGCATTTTCCCCGCAGCATCAGCCAGCCTAACACCGGAATATTGCGATACCATGGAATAGCATTGTGGCAAATCGGGCAGTGGGAGGGCGGCCAGCTTAGCGTCAGCGGCGCGGTACGTTTCTTAAACGTGACAACCGTGCTCAGCGCTGGCAGCCGCCAAATCACTACATTGAGAAAACTGCCGACGCAGCATCCCAGAAAAAACAGAAAACCGGACATGAGCCAAAGTGGAAACTCCATGTCCGGCATTATGCCGTCAAGTCTGAAAATCAGCCAGCCCGCCGCTCTCAGCGGTTATTAAATTTTACGGCGGCGCATCATTGGCAGCATGGCCAATGCGGGTAATCCTAAAAGCATCCAGGCTGCGGGCTCAGGCACGACCGTGGCCGTGCCGATGGGCGTTCCGCTGCTGAATTCAAACAGATCGCCGGGACTGCCGATGGGTACTGCAAGGTCCAGTTGGGACGGCGTGACAGACGCACCGGCTGTACCCCACTTCATTACACCGATACCGGCATTAGATTTCGCTTGCCATTACCGGCCTTGGACTTTGTTTTGCCGGTTTCACTGGCGGACTTGACCTTTTCAACCTTGGTCGCTGCCAAACCGGCACCGCGGTTCAAGGCATCAATGCGGCCCGAAAAATCCATCGCCTTGCGGTTCTTCCAACCCTTTTTGTGGTACCCATAACCCGCAATCAGCGGGAAGGCCAATGTGGCTTCGCAATAAACCATCTGTTCATAAACAATATCCACCTTGCCCCAACTGCTGGCTTCCCGCAGTGTGGAGCTGGACAGCGCCCCGTCGCGAACATCCGCTACGGTTATCTGAATGGCATATTTGTGCATGGGGGCATCGGCACCCAAAATTTCTGCCGCCACGACAATATCCTGAGTGAAATTTTTCGGCACACCCCCGCCAATCATGAATATGCCGGTTTCCCGGTTCATGAGTTTGATCTGCGTGAGTTCGCGAAAATCTTTTACCGAGTCAATACTGACATGGCTTTCCGGGCGGTTAATCTGGTGCACCACCAGACCAAAGCCTGCGGAACAATCGGAAAACGCGGGGCAGAAAATGGGCACACCTTTCTCGTGGGCCGTCAGAATGATGCTGTCACGATTCTTGGCGTTTTTGGTCAGGTATCGCCCCATGGCGGCAATAAATTCGCGGCTGCTGCACGGCCCGGGCGGTAACGAATCGGCAATGAGCCGTGTGGTGTCATCACAAATACGCAACTCATCTTCATCGATGTAGGTGTCATAAATGCGATCAATATGCAGGTCTCTCAATACGGTATCGTCCGCATATTGTGAACCCAGATAATGATGAAATCCCAGAGCCTCAAAGAAATCCTGATCTACAATATTGGCGCCGGTGGAAACAATCGCATCAACCATGTTGTTGCGAAGAAGGTCCACAATCACTTTTTTCAGACCCGCGGAAATCAGTGACCCGGCCAAAGTCAGAATCACCGCGCACTGCGTGTCGCGCAACATGCGGTCAAAAATATCGGCCGCGCGGTACAGATCACGCGAGGTAAAGGCCATGGACTTCATGGATTCCACCAGCGGCAAAACACCAGGTTGCGCGGTAATATCAATATGATTAACCGTCTGTTTAAGCAGATCCTTACGATTGACTTTAGCCATGATTGCGATCCTCTAATTGCCTGTATTTAATTGGAAAAAAATATCACGTCTGGGTGTCTAATGTATTGTATGAAAACCTGATGTCCCGTCCCTGCGATGAAAAATCCATTCACTCCCACTGACTATTCCGCACTATTTGCACATTCCGCCCGACGTTACCGGACAGAGAAAAAATACAAAATAAAAAGCCACCGCTTTTTCTGGAAAGTGGGCTCACTGCCATCTGTCCGTTGCCGCTATAACCCGGGCACTTTCAGCACAGCCGTGTTCCACTTAGCGGTCGCGTCAGGGGCGGCATTACGCCCCAAAACCAGTTTCATCTGGTCAGAGTCAGAACTCAATCTGACGACCCGGTGCCAGCGACCTGCGGTGGCTACATTAATTAGTATAGCCACCGCGAAGGGCAATGCAAGAGAAAAATTTCGTTTTTTTTTGCCACGACCAAAGGGCCTTTAACGAGGGCCAAAAGCCGCTGCTTGCAGAGCACCGGATGATAATCCGGTGGTTGACTCAATGGCCGCCCACCACCCGCCGGGTTGTCACCACGCTGCTCTATGATGCGATGCGCCCCCCAAGAAGCCAAAAATCACGCCGTCGCAACTCGGCGATTACTCGCACAGGCTCCTAACTCAACCCGGCTGCGGAACCGGTCCCACGCCCGGCCCGGCGACGTCCGGAGTAACCGCCCCTTCCCCGCCCCGCCGTTGCTGCTCCTGAGCCAGAATATCCCCCACGGTCGGCTTATTCAGCGTCTGCCCGGTCATGATGCGTTTGACATCTTCAAAATCAAGCGTTTCATATTTAAGCATCGCATCTTTCAGATTGGTTAATTCTGTCTTCTTTTCAACCAGAAGCTCGCGCGCTTCCACATAGGCATTGCTGATGAAACGATGAACCTCACTGTCGATCAACTCCGCTGTCTTGTCGCTGTATTCCCGTGAGGCTTCGTACCACGGCACATTTTCATCATGGCCAAAACGTATCGGCCCCAGCGCATCGCTCATGCCATAATTGCAGACCATCTCCCGGGCGATATTGCTGGCCATTTTTATGTCCATGCTGGCACCGCTGGAAATTTCGCCGATGTACAACTCCTCCGCGATACGCCCCCCGAAAAGAATCCGCAACTCCGCCAGCAAATATTTGCGGCTGTAATAAAACCGATCTTTCTCCGGCAAGGAGAATGTCGCACCGCCATACGAACCGCGTGGAATAATGGTGACCTTATGAATAGGATCCGCACCGGGTGAAAAATATTGCACCACTGCGTGACCCGCCTCATGCCACGCAGTCAACTGCCGTTCCTCTTCGTCCACCACGCGGCTCTTGCGGGCCTTGCCAAAGCGAATCTTGTCACGTGCTTCCTCGAGATCGACCATTTCAATGGCTTCCCGATTCAACATGGTCGCGATCAGCGCCGACTCATTAATCATGGCCGCCAAATCCGCACCGCTGAACATGGGCGTTTGCCGCGCCAATCGCAACATATCCACATCCGGCCCGAGCTTCACTTTCCGGGCATGAACCTTAAGAATTTCATAGCGGCCCTTGATATCCGGCAACGGCACAATGACCTGACGATCAAACCGGCCCGGCCGTGTCAATGCCGGATCCAGCACATCCGAACGATTGGTGGCCGCCACCACAATGACCTGGTCATTGGTATCGAAACCATCCATTTCTACGAGAATGGCATTGAGTGTCTGTTCACGTTCATCATGGCCGCCGCTGGAAAAGCCATTGCCGCGCCGCCGCCCGACGGCATCAATTTCATCAAGAAATACAATGCAGGGCGAGCTTTCCTTGGCCGTGCGGAATAAATCCCGCACCCGCGAAGCACCCACGCCGACAAACATTTCCACAAAATCCGAACCACTGATGGAGAAAAATGGAGCTTCCGCTTCGCCGGCAATCGCCTTGGCCAGCAAGGTTTTGCCCACGCCCGGAGGTCCTACCAGCAAAACGCCGCGCGGAATTCTTCCACCCAGCCGCTGAAACTTTTTGGGATTTTTCAAAAAGTCAACAATTTCAGCCAATTCTTCCTTGGCCTCATCAATTCCCGCCACATCACTGAACGTAATGTTGGTAAGCTCTTTGGACATCATCCGATGGCGCGATCGGCCAAAATTCCCCAACATGCTCATACCGCCCCCGGCGGAACGGAACTGGCGCGACACCAGAAAATACACTACCGCGAACACCAGAATAAACGGCAAGTAATCCACCAGGAAAATATTCAGAAAGTCATTGGACTTCTTGTAATTTAAATCCGGCACGTCATATTGATGCGATTGAGCTTCCAGAATAGCCCAACCGTTGCCATCCAACGCCGTGCGTGGAATATTGGTTTTTTCACTCAAAGAACTGCTGGCCGGTGACCCCGGGGCGATCTGCTTGAGCTTGAAATTGATCTGGCCGTCGCTGTAAACAATCAGCTTTTTAATATTTTTGTGCCGCAATGCGCTGTAAAAGGTCCCGGAATCAACGTGCTTTGAGCCGCCCGGATGCTGCATGAGAATCAACGCAAATACGACAAGACACAATATCACCAGCCAGCCCAGCATGCTGCGGCTGAATCTGAAATTATTGTTATCCCGCCCGGGCCGTTTGTTACCGGAGCCACCTTCACGCGAAGGGCCTCTTGAAGGGTCTTGCTGCGAATCCGCCATGAAATTTCCTCATATAGGGCGACCGGTGGAATCATTCCAGCGGAAGCGACGTTCCGGACCATTATAGTCGGTATTGGCATGAAAATGGAACAGATAAGGCGATAAAAACGGACGCACGCGCTTTTAGGCGCGGAAATTTTCCAGAAAATGGGTGATTTCCCCTAACTTTTGGCACTCCCTTTTTTCCAGGTCTCACTGCTTCATACCCTCCAATATTCGTGTGATCATGTCTCATGCCGCTATTTTTTCGCCAATAAAAACCGAACGTGCCATCCAAACTTCCCGCACCCCTGGTGAATTACGCAGAGGCCTCCGCAAGTTGCGGCGACCCCGCACTGGTATGGCCCCGATGGGCTTGGAGCCTGCATAACGTTTGCAACAATGTTAAGGTTTTCCGATCCATATCCGCAATGACCGCATCCGACAACGATCCGGAATCGATCAGCAACCGGTTGGCTTTGGCAAACGCACGGTGCCACGCGGCATCCTGCTTCAAGGCTTTGTCCATAAATGCCGCGGGGCACGATAAACCCCGCAGTGATTTTTCCAGTGGACCGCTCGAGTCAGAATGGTGTGTCTTGTTGGCTCGCCGCGCGCCACGTGTGATGCCGCCCCGAATCACGTCCGGTTCTTCATAGTTTGTATGGGGCTTCAGCACGCGCAAGTCCGCCAGCAAACGAAGGTGGGGCAAAATACTGGGAAGCGCTTTATCCAGCGTCGGAAAATTCCCCGCCTGCGTCCAAAGCGACGGAGCTTTCCAGCTTGCCAGCCAGTTCAACATTTCCTCCGGCGGCATGGGCTTGGCAATGGCATACCCCTGCGCCATGGTCCCCAAGCCGCCGGCCAGAAGAATTAATCCAAGCTCCGGGCTTTCCACACCTTCCGCCACCAACTCCCGATGGGTAATGCGGCAGAATTCTGATAACGATGTGATGATGGCGTGGTTTTCATAGCGCGCCCACATGCCACGCACAAACCGCTGATCGATTTTTACCGCGTAGCACTCAATTCGCTCCAGGTGCACCAGTGACGATGCGCCCGTGCCGAAATCATCCAGCAACACCGGCAAGCCCAATTTACGAGCACCGGTGAGAAAATCGTCCAGATCATTGAGATCACGTTCGGCGGCACTTTCCAGAATTTCCAGGTGCAACCGCCCCCGTGCCTGGGGGAATTGCTCCAGCAAACCTTCCAGGAACACCAGACTCTTGTGATCACGGAGAAATATCGGAGCCAGATTAACTGATACGGGGACAGCCAGCGGCGTGCCGTGCCACTTCTGAATCTGGGCGCAGGCCTGTGTCAGTACACGTCGATCAAACGTTAACAAGTGATGCGTGCCTTCAATGGCTGAGAGGAACTCCGCGGGGTTCAGTATCTTGCCGTCGCGCTTGACGCGTGACAAAGCTTCCATTCCGCGCAGTTTCCCGGTGCGTAAATCCACCATGGGCTGGAAATAGAGAATCGGATCCTGATCCTTGAGATAATTGACCAGAAATTCGCGCACTTCCTCCTTGCGGCGCATTTCGCTTTCCATGGTGTGATTAAAAAAGTTGTATCGGTCTTTACCGGCACCCTTGGCTTCATAAAGCGCTATATCCGCGTGGCGCAAAAGGTCCTGCGGCGTGGCCTCATCCATGGGAAATAGTGTCAACCCCAAACTGCCGCTGATGCCCGTATGCGTCTGACCGCCGATGACAAAGGGCCTGTGAATTTCCGCTAAAAGCCGATCAATAATTGGCAGGACCATGGAAAGCGAAATGCGCCGC
>JAJZCT010000099.1 GCA_021828925.1 Planctomycetota bacterium | reverse complement strand
AAGCGGCCTGCTGCGCGGAATATCGCGATTTGCGCATACCCACCCCAACTGGACTGTTGAATATGAACCCTGGATGGAGGAAGAAAATCTGCCACGCTGGCTTTTTCGCGGAAAATTTCAAGGGGTCGTATGCCGAATTCGCAACCCCCGTCAGTTTGCGTCACTGCGGCGCCTGCGGGTGCCAATTGTCGATCTGGGATCGCTGGAGCCGCCCAAGGGTATAGCCAATATCCACAGCGACCATCAGGCCATTGCGCGGCTCGCCGCGGATCATCTGCTTCAGTGTGGCCTGGAAACATTCGCGTATTGCGGTTTTGAGTCTCAACAGGCATCGGAACGCCGCGCCAAAGCCTTTCAGGAGTATTTGTCCGGGAAAGGGTTCAACCCGCAGGTCTTTATCAGTCAAAGCCGGCGCGGTGCCGGTGTGAGGCGCGCACCGGGCTGGCGGTCAAGCATTGATTATGCCAATTTGTTGCCGTGGCTTAAAGCCCTGCCCAAGCCGGCGGGTATCATGGCGTGCAATGACATCTGCGGCCGACTTGTGCTGGCGGGTTGTCAGCAGGCCGGGATACATGTTCCGGAGGAAATTGTGCTCGTCGGCGTGGATAATGACGAAGTGCTCTGCGAGTTGGCTGTGCCGACCATGACCAGTGTTGATCCGGCAGCTGATCGGATCGGCTTCGAGGCGGCGGAAATGCTTGACAGCATTATTGGCGGCACAAAGGTGCCAACCAGGCCGCAGTTGGTTCAGCCGGCGGGAGTCATCACGCGCACCTCTACGGATACCATAGCCGTAGCCGACCCGCTGGTGGCGAAAGCCCTGAGATATATCCGGGAGTACACCGGCAGAGGACTGACGGTTGACAGTGTGCTGGATCATCTGGCCGATGCCAACATGCTGGTGTCCCGCTGCACACTCGAGAGGCGATTCATGGCGGTAACCGGATTTTCTCCGTATGAGGAAATCAACCGTGTGCGGCTCAATCGTATCGATCGATTGCTGCTTAACACCCGCTATCCGTTGACGCGCATCGCCGAACTCACCGGCTTCGATGCCGAGTCGCATCTGAACCGGTTCTTTAAAAGATATCGCGGCCAAACGCCCGGCCGGTTTCGTCTGCAATCGATCTGACGGCGTGCCGCGACCGGCAAAACGGTCGCTGTAACAAATCCGCGAGCCTTGACTTTTTACCGGACATGGTTTATAAAATTATTCATCTTTGGATAATTATCATTATTCGATCCAAAGGCGCAAGGATTTTAATATGGTATGTTGGAAGAATCGCGATCGCGACTACGTCGTGTCGATGCTTCCTTTGGCCGCATCCCACCATTCTGGCACGGTCTTCTCACTCGACACCGCGTCGCTGGCGAGAATGCATGGAACGGCCCAAAGCCGGGTGGTCAATTTCTGGGGCGGGGACTGGAAACGGTTCCTGGTGCGTGGGCCGATGAAACTGGCTATTCGCGTGGCGGAAAATTACTCCATTAATACAATCCTCCAGGCGGCGATGTTGGACCCGCTTTCGCAACACCCGGCACCCTATTACTTCGGCCACCGGGCTTGGCAGGAGCGAGAGACGCAGCGGCGTGAATTTCGGAACCAATTGGTTGCCGCATGCGCAACCGGAAAATTGTTCGATGATCCGCCCGGTGGGAAGACAGGGGGCGTTGGGCTTGCCCTCACCCGGCGAATATTGCATGTTATGAATTTGCTGGAGCACCGCGACCCCGCCGTATGGGCGGCCAATCAGCGGTTCGCCTATCTCTCGATTCTGCGTTGGTGCATGGCGCGCTGCGGCTCCATACCAAAATATTCCGAAGCGGCGCAAATAGCCGAAAAATCCTATTTCCACTTGGACCTGTTTCGCCGCTGGGAGGCAGCCGAGAGGTCGCGCGGAATACTGACCTCGCGGGCAATTGAAAAGGGATTGAGGTGGGGCCGCATGCATTTTTATTACCGTGGTTTGGAAGCCGTCACTATTCGGAACTTTGTAAAAGGGCTAAAAGGTTCGCGCCGCAAGATGGCGGCGAATTGAGATCATTTCGGATTTCGGATGCTCTGAAATCCGTGAAATAGTTGGTTTCTATCAAGGAGTATCCCCATGTTCAAGACAATTGGTAGTCGAATCAACATGACGGGTAGAAGAGCCGTGCTGAATGCGGCTAAGGGCCTCGCCACAATGCTAGCGGTAGGGATCGGAGGAATCGTGGTGGTGCGCGGGGAAATCCCTAGTCCCGCGTGCTACAGCGCTAATAACCAATGTCCTTCTATCTCGACATCAACATGTCAAATCCTAGATCAGTATGGGGGACAGGACGCGGCGTCCCTACCTATGATTTACTCCGGGTACAACGCCGGAGCAGCGGGGTGTGGTGACAGCTTGGTAAATGGCGTGTGGGACGGGGGATATTGCGGCGGCTTTGTAGCCAATATAGGATGCACCACGCCCGGATCCCCATGATTTGGGCCAATTATGACATGTTCGCGGCATGTGTTCGGCGTGCGAAACGGCTGACAGCGGCATCGGCTAGTGTGGCCGAGTGCTGACTCGGGACGCGACACTCTCGGCGGCTGCTACATGCTTTTCAGACTAAACGCTACGTGGAACGCTTTCATGCCTGTTGTGGGGCGGCTTAATGCTTGGCAGGATGCGCTCGGTAGATGGTCCGGCTGTGTAGTCAGCAGAGCCTCCAATCGTGCCATTGGGAAACGCCTGGGTGTACCATGCAATGAATTAGATATGAAATTGGGTGAAAACAATGATTACCTTTCCATGTTTCTGTAAATCCTCCCTACTTTTTGCCGTCGGTGCCGTGATGGTTATGGATACGGGTCAGGCTGGGCGGCTATATGGCTCGGACCTTAATGGCCGCCTGGCTAACCTGTTTGGACAGTATCGGCTGATCAAGACAGTTGACATGAAGGCTCTAGCTGAAGAGAAAGAGTACGTTTCTTTGCTGCCGGTGCCGAGGCCCGGAAGAACGAGCATCGGCACCCTTCGTTGGCATTACAAGGCGGAGGGGCGGAAATATTACGTTAAGACCGTACCATCGCCCGGTTTTGTTGCTGGAGGAAGTTATATCATTACTTATAACGGTCACCAATATGATTTTTTCGACCGGGCAGATGGTAACCTTTACTTTCGCACCAAGGACATGCGGAGTTGCCCGGTGCTTTCACCGAATCCATTTTTCTACCCCGTTAGTTTCCTCGATACTACCAGTGATCAACGGTTTTCCTACGCAATAATGCTCTGGCAAGCGCGCAGCCGAAAGACGGAAAATCGCATTATTGCGGTTGCCCATTGGGAGCAATACGTCCCTCCGGGCTACAGCGCCGTTGCGGAAGTTCCGGCCAATGGGACGATGAATAAACGACCGTTTCTCTTCAAAATATTCTTCGGACGGGACGTGGCCTACCTTCCCATTCGTGTGGAATCAGTTTATCGCAAGGGCGGCGGCCCGATTTGGCGCTACGACATTTTGTCGTATGCGAAAACAATAATTAATGGTCACCCATTCTATTGGATGAAATCCGGACGGTTACGCGGTTATACCCAGCAGGGCCAAGTTTGTGTCGATTCGCGCACGGATGTGCAAAAATGCGTCTTTAATAAGCGGTTGCCTGATGGTGATTTCTCTGTTGATTTCAGACTTGCCCAGCGGATTTTTACCATTACAACCGGGAAAACGCGGGGGCGAGAGGTTTACGCGCGCGGCGGCCTCCGACCGCCGTCTGCGGCCATTTGGGAGCCAATGGCATCATGGTGGCCCACGTTCGGGCTAGCTTGTGCAGCCATTGTGATCGGTGGCGGAGCGTTGATATTTTTTCTCTACAAGCGTATCCGGCACCGGTAGGTCTAGATCTCAATCGTGGAAGCTACAGCATTATTCTCGGATGCGATTTGTCGAGACCAGACTGAACTTCTTAAGCGATCTTTGAGTATCGGAAAATGTCGATGAATATGAAAAGGCGGAACGATCTTGCGAAATGGCTCGTTGGTGTCGCGATTACTACAGTCACCGTCTTAGTGCTGGCAAAATTGTTTACTCGAAAAGCGATCCATGGCGCGCAGCCTGGGACGGCGATCGTTGAGAATATTGAATACCAGTTTCCCCCTGCTTTGCCGGGGAGAGTGGTAACCCATACATTTGTCATCAGAAATCAATGGGGCGGGGTGCTTCGCTTTACGAAATTTCAACCGACATGCATCTGCACGCGCGGTGAGCTTGGCAAGACAGTGCTTTACCCCGGACAAGCAACCCGCTTGCGACTATCCGTGAATCCTTCCCCATATCAGGTTGGCCAAGAACTCGGAGCGATTCTCCGTGGGCAGATAAACGGACGGCTGGTTGCATGGTGTTATAGTCTTAGCGTTCGAGCCGCCTACCCGCTCCATATACCCAGGAATGCCATCCCCTTGAGGCTTGGAGTCGTCGATATGGGGCAACAACCAATCGCACTTCGACCTTTGGCGATCTCGCGCCGCATTTTACCGATGCAGTGGAATCACCTCACTTGCCGGTCGGATGATCGGGGATCGCAGGCCAAGCTGCGGCGCGTTGGGGAAGGCCACTGGTTTCTATACGTTTCGTATAAGCCAGTCAAGTTCCTCGGCCAGATAGTCAGTCATATAATCTTCACATTTTGGAACAATGACACGGCGCAAAACTATCAGATGTCCCTGCCCGTCGAGGTGGATGCTCGGGGACCATTATGCCTCTCCACTTACGCTGTGCTTTTGGGGCCTGTGCGAAGCGGAGCACAAACGACATCTCGGATTTCGATCCTCCCGGCGAATGCCGCGGAAAAGCTGCCGATCAAGGTCCTAGGCGTTATATATTCTAATCCACGTGGGTTTTCCGATCGCGTCACCGGCACGCCAGAAAGACCGGTAGTCACTACCTTTTACACTGCCGGAAAAAGTTCCGGAGACGCCACGGGGCAAATGACCATATCGGTCGGCTACGCCGGCCGGAATTATGCGCTTCGCGTGGCGTATCTCGCAGTCGTTCCGCAAAGCAAGATTGGGGCGGATGAAAAATGAACAACATGGAAAAAGCCCCGATGGATATTGGCGCAGGATGGTTCATTGTGCGCCATGACTTCCGGAAAAGCCTCATGGTAACCATTATACCGCCGGCCGTCGGGGTGACCTTGTCTATTGCCGCACTGCTGAAAGTTATAGAATTCATTCACCATCCCGACCGGCAACGCGTTCCATGGTTTGATCTGGCCTCGATCGGAAGCGAATTATTCCTCGGTCTGTGGCTTATCAGCGGAGCGCTGCCAGAAGCCGCGCGGCGGGTTGCCATTGGCTGTTTCAGTGTGTTTGCGTGTTACACGTTCTACGAAGCTCTTGCCGGCAAAACCGATTGCGGCTGCTTTGGGCAGGTGAAGGTGAACCCGTGGTTTACGGTGGTTTTGGATGTCGCAGCCGTTCTGGCACTGGTTTTTCTGGCCAAGCCTGCGGCAAATCTGCTGTGGCTCCAAGCCGTTGGGCAAGCCGAAAATGGCCCGTTGTGGCAGCGTTGGGAATTGGCTTGGCCGCCGGGATCGCGTCGGCGATGTTGCGCCCCAAATTGGCGGTTGCAGCCAACGGACTGGCGACGGCTGACAGCGGAAAGTTGGTGATCTTGGAACCGCACAAATGGCTGCGCCATCGGCTTCCGGTGCTGGCGCATATTGTGAGCCAGCGCGGCAACAGGCCATTGGGCCAGCAATTTGCAACCGGCAATTGGATCATCGTGTTGTATCATGCCGGTTGTGGTGAATGCCAGCAGACGATCCCGGTTTACGAGCAGTTGGCACAACGGGAAACGCTTCCTGGAAAACGTGCCCATGTTGCGTTCATCCGTGTGCCATCCGGTGCCGGTATTTCCACGCGAGGGCTTTTTCATTCCGACCTCCCCCTGCACGCAACGCTGGACGCCGGTCACCAGTGGTTCGCCACAACGCCCATTGTTGTGGAATTGCGTGATGGAATTGTACATCGCGTAGCCACTGGCCGTTCGGCTATGAACCCACAATGGATGAACATAGCGGCGTATCATCGTGAAACTGCAGGTGGTACTGACGCGGTACAATGGCCAAATGGGCAATGAGCAATGAGCAAAAATAGGCCTGATGAGCCGCTCGCATTGAGGAACGAACAATGAAAATCGGACATCGCGCGAATCTGGATGGTGAGCCGCAGATTAGTAACATAGGCGTTCATCCAATGTTAAGACTGGCGCTGCCATCCGGTTCATTGATCGTTGCTCCTTGGCCACTGAGGTCGCCGCGGCCGCCGGCGTTTACCGTCACAGAATTGCTGGTCGTTACCGCCATTATTGGCCTGCTGATTGCGTTGCTGTTGCCGGCTATCGTACGGGCGCGGGATTTGGCGCTGCAAATCGGCTGTGCTTCAAACCTGCGGCAAATCGGCGTCGCGATGCAGGAATATTTCAATGAGTACGGGGGTTATCCCGTGACGAACGATAATATGCTCCCCTTCGGTGGATTCCGCACCAGTACGAGGAGAAACGTTGTTGCACAATGGGGATTTTCCCTGCTTTACAATGAAAGCTTTGGTGTGGTCAATAAACAGATGGTCGATGTTCGACCCGGTATCCTTACGCCCAGTGCGAATGGTATTTCGCTGCTCTTTTCCACGCAGCCAGGCGTGATCAGCCAGGCGAACCAGATAAAGCCGAACTTTTACGATCCCGGCACGGGCCTGCTTGACCGTTGGGACTTTTACAGCGGGTACTGCTACTGGGTGGACCGTGGAACAGGCAGGTCGCCCCCGGGCTCCAACTTTCCAACGGGTTACAGTAAGGCCTACGATATGCGTGTACGTGAGCTTGCGGCTGGTCCCCATCCGAGGTTGCCCAACTACCGCTCCTGGACTTTCTACAATACCCAAACAGGCCACATGCCAGCGGAAAATCCGCAATCCAATCCCGGCGAGCTTCTCGCTTCCGATGTCGCGCTTATAAGCCCACTGGGGCTTTCGCCCGACAAGGCACCGCCGTACATGGGTAAATCAGCGACATGGGGACAGGCCCCAAACGGCCAAGGTTCCGCTTACACACCGGCATCCAACCACGTCGATACATCCAATAACAACTATTTGCCGGATGGCGTGCACGAACTGTATAACGAAGGCGCGGTGGTATGGCAGCCGATGTCACAGGTCAGGGTACGCACAATGGAGAAAGTTTCCTACGGCAAGGGTTTTTACTTCGCGTGGTAACAATTGCCCGTAGCCGCGCGAAGCGTTGGCGACCGCCGCGATCCCGTGCGGAGCTGATGGCCGTGCCAGGCGTGGATCCCCATCGCCCTCAATAATTATTCCAAGCGGAGCGCATCAACAGCTTCGCACCGGTATTCTTCCCCCGGTAGCGCTGGAACCGTGTGGCACCTGGCATCCTGCCGACGGCCGCCTGGTGCCCCGCCCCAAGCCACGATTTCTTGACGCCTGGCGTATGTACGCATGATTAAAAGTGGTACAGCACTTGATGAAAAGTGGGACTTGTATTCACTTCCCAATGATGGGAAAGTGTCTTTCAGCCAGTGACTTGCGTGCTGCACGCGGGTTCAGGCGGTGAGAAAGGATGGTTGATTGCGTCGTGCGGCAATGCACGCGTGCGAGGGGCATGTAAGGTGCGATAATCAATGCCCACCAGCCGGCGCGGGCCGGTGCCTGGCCTTCCCGACCAAAACCGGCAGGATGGCAATGGTATCGCCCTGACGAAAATGAGCACTGTAATTGATTAAATTCGGAACTTCCCTTTGTGGGTGGGGGAAGTATGTTTACTGACACTGGAAGTTAACAGGCTTTGAGATGCATCCCGGCTGGAGCATCGGCCGCGGAAGAACACTGTGCGTCCGGCCGGATCGCCCGGTCACGCATGCATACAAAGCCGGCAGGTAAGGAGTGATACACATGAAGGCGTTTCTGCTGCACGATGCGCAAGACGGCGTCGGCGTCGCGGTTATTGACATCAAGGCCGGACAGGAGGTGCAGGGGGCCGCACTGCATGGTCAGGCTGCGCCGCGCGTCAAGGCACGGATGGATATTCCACTGGGTCACAAAATCGCGCTGCGCGATTTTCAACCCGGTGACACGATCATTAAATACGGCTGTGATATCGGTAAAGTTGTTGCGCCGATCAAGACCGGCGAGCATGTTCATGTTCACAATCTCAAAACCAAGAGGTGGTAAAACAATGGTTGACGCTTCATTCAGTGGTTATCGCCGCGAAAATGGCCGGGTTGGCATCCGCAATCATGTCGTGATCCTGCCGGTGGACGACATTTCCAATGCGGCATGCGAGGCCGTTGCGAATAATATCAAAGGAACGCTGGCGCTGCCGCACGCGTACGGGCGGCTGCAGTTCGGCGAAGATCTCGAATTGTTTTTCCGCACGATGATCGGAACCGGCGCGAATCCCAATGTCGCGGCATGTGTGGTGATCGGTATTGAACCGGGCTGGACGCAGCGTATTGTCGATGGCATCGCCAGAACCGGCAAGCCCGTGGCGGGCTTTTCAATTGAACGTCACGGCGATATCCAGACCATCGCGGCCGCATCGGTCCAGGCGAAGCAATACGTTCACTGGGCCAGCGAACTGAAACGCGAACACTGCCGGATCGATGAACTGTACATTTCGGTAAAGTGCGGTGAGTCCGATACCACTACCGGTCTGGGATCCTGCCCGGCGGTGGGTAATGTTATTGATAAAACCGTGGCGCAGGGTGCGACGGCATCATTTGGTGAAACCTCCGAACTCACCGGTGGCGAGCATATTGTAAAATCCAAAGCCGCGACTGCTGAAGTTGCCGAAGCCTTCATGAAGGTTTGGGCCAGTTACAGCGAAATGATTTTCAAAGAAAAAACCGACGATCTGTCGGAATCCCAGCCGACCAAGGGAAACATTCGCGGGGGGCTTACGACCATTGAAGAAAAGGCGCTGGGCAATATTGAAAAACTGGGTAAAAAAACCCGGGTTGTCGGTGTTCTAAAACCTGCACAAGCCCCCGGCGGCAAAGGCTTGTGGTTCATG
>JAJZCT010000098.1 GCA_021828925.1 Planctomycetota bacterium | reverse complement strand
AAAAGTGGGTCTTTTTCCGCTTCATCTCGTTTGGATTCGCGCATCATGCTGGATCAATCCGGCGGCGAATTGCTTTTGGGGCAAGGGGACATGCTGATGCTCAAGCCCAATGGCGGCGCGCTGCTGCGTGGGCAGGGAGCGTTTGTCGAAGATGCGGAAATTCGAGGCATCTGCGCATTTTTGAAAGACATTGCCCAGCCGGAATTCCATCCGGAGCTTATCCAGATCGGCGCACCGACGGGTTTAGATGAAGCGGAAAAAGACCCACTTTTTGATGAAGCAGTCAAAATTATTATCGAAACGCGCCGCGGCTCGGTAAGCTTGCTGCAACGTCGATTGACCATTGGCTACTCCCGCGCCAGCCGCCTGATTGACCAGATGCGGGCGGCGGGAATTGTCGGTGCGTATAAGGGAAGCCAGGCCAGTGAAGTCCTGATCACCATGGAAGACTGGGAATCCATTAAAGCCTCGCAACCGGCACCAGCCGCCGATGAACCCGCCACCGTACCGGAAACGGACATGGAAGATGAGCCGTGATCCGCGAAGGGGAATGCGGGGGAGCGTTACCAATGGAGCCATAACATGAAATTGGCACGCGGACAACAGCCGAACCAGCCGCGCAGCCTCGGCTACCGCCTGCTCTGGTCGGTGAATACGATCATGGGGGTTGGCCTGTTGTCGTTTTTAATGTTTCTATATCTCCATGAGATACATCAGCGTCTTATAGATCGTTACGAATCGCTTCATGACCAGGCCGCAGTGATTTTGGACGGTGTTGCGGAATTACGCAGCCAAGGATTGCCCGAAATTCAGGAATATGTCAACGCCGCAAGCCGTTTGATGCGAGGGCCCTCGGTTCCGCCAAGCCATTACATCGTGGTGCGGGTGGGTACCGCAGTTCTTGAGAGCGGTATTGCCGGGCCGGCAACCGGGAGGTTTTATGCGGCGGTGCGCCGAGGTGCCCGATCGCCGGCCCACCAGGCATTGGCGGACGCGCAACAGATCATGGTCGCTGATGCGTCACAGGGCGATATTCAGTTGTACATTGGCGAGAGTATTGCGGGCCTAGAAAGCAGAATTCGCGATCAGATTCTGCTTTGGATGGCAGTGATTGCGGCAGTGGGTGTGGCAATAACAGTGGTTGTGAGTATGGTCCTGGTCAGGCTGGTGACACAGCCCCTCCAGCGGCTGGTGGCGGCGGTTGACCGTATTGGCAAAGGAGATTTTGAGGGGGATATTTTGGAGATTAATACTAGTCAAGAGATGGCCGTTCTCTCTTCGGCGATCAATACAATGCGCGTAGCCCTGGCTGACGCTCAACGCGCGGATCACCAGCGCATTGCGAAGGCCCGGCGCATTCAGCAGCACCTGCTGCCGGTTGTTCCAACCGGCAGCGCGCAAATTGCTTGCGAATACAAATCGGCGGCGATGGTTGGCGGAGACTATTTCGATTTTCAGATGCTCTCCGATGGTGCGATGATCGCGTGCGTGGCGGATGTTTCCGGGCATGGGGTTCCGGCGGCAATCGGTGCGGCAATGCTAAAAACGTTATTTATTGCCGCCGTCTCTCGAACCTCGGATCCGGCTGAAGCACTGGCACTGATGAACGCGGGCTTTACCCAGGTGGCCTTGGAGGAGGATTTTGCATCTGTCATTTTGGTGCACTTGGATTCGGCGGGACGAACTCTTCAGTATGCCAGCGCGGGCCATGAGACGTGTTATCTCATGCGGGCACTGGGGCCTGTGGAAGCGCTGCATTCGACGGGTGGCTTGCTGGGGTTGGTTGCCGCAGCACAATGGACATCAGGAGTGGTACAGATAAACCGGGGCGACCGGATCATATTAGTCACCGACGGTCTTTCAGAAACCGCCGCGCCGAATGGGATGTTATTTGGTCGCCAGCGTGTGCGTGATGTGCTGGAGGCTAATTTTCAAGAGCCGTTGAAGCTCCTTGCCCGGCGGTTGCTTGATGCGGTCGAGTTGTGGCGTCAGGCCGGAGTGCAGATGGACGATGTGACTATTTTGGCAATAGCGGTGGTCTAATTCTGTGCTGCATTCCGTCCAATTTCTCACAGCGTGGAAAGATTTTTACGTGGCGTTTTTTGGAGTACTCCCTCAGAAAATCCGTGCAATCGGTAAAATCCGCGTTATCCGCTTACAAATACCAGGCGCGGATGAAATGCAGGCCATGCGCCAATGGTTGATCCAACTCGTTTTCCGCTGTCCAAGAACGATGCATTAGATTTTGGTGCAAATCACGACACCGCATGACCATGCCATTTTTGTGATTAAGAAGTCTTTACGTTTTTCCAAGAGTGCAAGCAGACTTTCCACCTTTGGCGGATGATCTTCCGGCCAATTCGGCTGGCGTAGCATGTCATCAATGACATACAGCCCATGTCGATTCAACAGGCCAAGCGTTCCTTGGATAAACCGATTTGACGAGGTGACGAGGCATGGCGGCCATGTAACATGACATACCAATTTGATACCAGTCCTCAAATTCAATGCAGGGATACCCTTGACTGTCTACCGCATTATTCAAAATAATGGCTCACCGCTCATGACGCCAGTGGAAATTAGCTTTTCACTACGGCAGTGAAGTCCGACCACTGTTCGATGCGGAACGCGCGAATGTCGCGCACGGACTTTGGAAACCACGTCCGGGTACGCAGCGCCTGGATAGCGAGAAACAGGTTCGCCATGTTCTCGTCGTCGGTGACGTAAAAGGCTGCCTTGCACGCGGCGAAAGCCGTGCTCACCAAGAACCGCGCCAATCTCGGTGTAGGCCTGTGTCACGCCTTTCGGATGACGCTTTTCGGTCTCCTCCACCACCAGGTCAAAAGCTACCGCATACATTAGTGCGCCTCCGGGTCATCGCACATGTGTGTCCAACGATACTCCGCCTTTTCGCCAGTTTCGATCATTGTGATCTCGATCATCCAGTCTCCGTCATCCTGTTGACGAAGGGCTTGACCGACCTGGTATTTCGGGCCCAATGGACCAAAGCTTTTGATTTTCCCTACTGGGATGGTGGAGGGGGCGACTGCGCTCTGCATGACATGTCTCCTGAGAAGAAGGCCTGTGTCGCTACGGATAGTCAAAACGACCGCCAGCTAGCAATCTAAAATATAACGATACGCGAAATTCAATGCCCTTTCAACGACCAAAGACGATCTAATTCGCAGCTCAAACCACAGGGAGAACCACGTCAGTCAACGGTCAATTGCAAATACCGCCGCTGTAACGTGTCGTCCATCGCCATCCCGGCCATTCGTGGGAGAGGAATCCAAGTTCCCCGGTAATGCTTATTTCCTGTTCCAGTATCGGGCACCAAACACCGCGTGTTCGCCGAGTTCTTCTTCGATGCGCAGGAGCTGGTTGTATTTGGCCACGCGATCGGAACGGGCCGGGGCACCGGTTTTGATCTGTCCGCAATTTGTGGCAACTGCAATATCAGCGATGGTGGAATCCTCGGTTTCGCCGCTACGGTGACTTAATACCGCACTGTAGCCGTTACGCATGGCCATATTCACCGCCTCAAGGGTCTCCGTGAGCGTGCCAATCTGATTGACTTTCACCAGAATGCTGTTTCCCACGCCCAGTTCGATACCCTTTTTCAGGAATTTTGGGTTGGTCACGAAAATATCATCGCCGACCAGTTGGATTTTTTTGCCCAGTTTATCAGTGAGTGTCTTCCAGCCGTCCCAGTCGCCTTCAGCCAGACCATCTTCCAGTGAGCGAATAGGATATTTGTCCGCCCAGCGCGACCAGATGCCGATCATATCGTCGGCAGACATGTAGTTATTTGGATCACTCTTAAACAGCTTGTATTTTTTCTTACCCTGATCCCACAACTCGCTGGCGGCCGGGTCCAACGCGATAAATACATCCTTACCGAGCTTATAACCGGAGGCTTTAACCGCTTCGGCAATCACTTCCAACGCTTCATCATTGGATTTCAGACTTGGGGCAAATCCCCCTTCATCACCCACAGCAGTGCTGAGACCTTTTTTGTGCAATACTTTTTTGAGTGTGTGATAAATTTCCGTTCCCATACGCAACGCATGAGCGAAATTTTTAGCGCCCCATGGCTGAATCATGAATTCCTGAAAATCGACGTTGTTGTCCGCGTGTTTACCGCCATTGAGAATATTCATCATCGGCACTGGCAATACATTGGCGAACGTACCACCAATGTAACGGTACAGTGGGAGACCGCAGGCGGCGGCCCCGGCTTTGGCCACAGCCAGTGATACGCCGAGAATAGCATTGGCTCCAAGCGTGGCTTTGGTGGGCGTACCATCCAGTTCAATCATCAGACGGTCAATGTGTTCCTGATCGCGTGGATCCAGATCAATAAGTTCGGCGGCGATTTTGGTATTCACATTTTCAACCGCTTTGGAAGTGCCCTTACCGCCATAACGCTTGGCATCCCCATCGCGCAATTCCACGGCTTCGTTCTCCCCGGTGGATGCGCCGCTGGGCACCGCAGCGCGGCCCAGCGTGCCATCGTTCAGAATAACATCCACTTCGACCGTCGGATTACCGCGGGAATCAAGAATTTCACGGGCGTGGACATGTTCAATACACAAGTTCATTTTAAAGCTCCAAGTACGGTCAAACCTCATCCGGCGGCACTACGCCAAAAACCGGCAAACCACTAAATTAGCACACTTTTGTATTTTTGGCCAAGGGTCACCGGCCGGCTAGCTTTTTATATCCTACTTGCGGGAGGAAAGCACAATAACCACTTGCCGAATCTGCTGCACATCCGTGCGCGGGGTAATTTGCAGGCTCCAGCGCAGGCTGGTGCGGGATGATTGATGCACGGTTTTAATAACGCCAATGACCGCACCCGCGACCGCTTGCGGCCATTCCGAATCATTGAGCAGCACCAGATCGCCGGGCTTCGGTGCCATGGCATGGATGGACTGATCCAATTCACACCGCAACCGGCCCGGTCCGGCCCCTTCAATAAGCGCCTGGGGCGCAATGCTGACGAGACCCGCCCGCACAGGCCGGCTGATGGCCGCGATTTCCTTCATGCGCGGATCCGTCAGCAGCCGCACAGAACACGTCTCAGGCCCGACATGCGAGACCCGGCCAATTACGGCCCGGTTGGCCAGCACCGCATCTCCCGGGCGAATTTCTTTATCGTCACGCCATCCCTGGTCCAACGTACACTCATCGCCATTACCGGAAGAAAATCCATCAATAGCCGCCGCTCTTAGCCGTTGGACAGATAGCCCGGGAAAACGCTGATGGATCAAGCGCGTTTCGCGCAGAAGCTTTTCCAAATCGCTGATTCGAGTTACCAGCATGGCGATTTCATTTTGATACCGCACGCGCAGCGATTTAACGCGGCTGCTGGAATTCTGGTGCGGATGCAGGAACCGATTCACACCCGTTTGCAGGCCGGTAAATACGGAAGAAAAGGGGGCAACAAATGTTTTCACAGCATCCGCGGCGGCACCGCGCGGGCGATTAACCACCTGAGGGTGCCGCGCGCCGATCATCACGGTAGCCAGCGCCGCGACATTAAGTATCCAGAACCACTTTCGCGGGGTCATTTTCATCATGCCTTCTTTCGGAAAGCATACCATGTCGGGCGGCTAGTTAAGAAATCACACAGCCCCACATCGTGCCGCACCAGGCAGCCCAGGCGGCGAATCACATTTCGTCCACGTCTGATTCCAAGGCTTCCTTAAGCTCTTCGAGGTTTTCCAGCAGCACGTTGGTACCGCGTGCCACGCAGGTCAGCGGATCTTCAGCCAGGCGAACAGGCAGGCCGGTCGCCTGAGAGATAACTTTGTCAATACCCCGTAGCAGGCTGCCGCCACCCGCCATCGTAATACCCGTCTCCACAAGATCGGCCGCCAGTTCAGGTTCCGCCCGTTCAAGGGTGTGTGTAACTGCGTCGATGATCTTACCAATTGGTTCCAGCAGGGCTTCGCGTATTTCTTCGCTGGTGATAATACATTTACGGGGCAGGCCGCTGATCATATCACGCCCGCGGACTTCCATCGTGGTTTCCGGTCCCACCGCGCTAGCCGAGCCAAGCTCAATTTTTATGCGTTCAGAAAACTGTTCGCCGATCATGAGGTTGTATGTTTTTTTCATGTGGTTGACAATGGCTTCGTCAAAATTATCGCCCGCAGTACGGATGGATTCCGAGACCGCCATATCGCCAAGACTGATGATTGCAACTTCCGTGGTCCCGCCGCCAATATCCACAATCATGCTGGCGGTCGGTTCACGAATGGGCAGTCCCGCCCCGATAGCGGAAGCCATGGGTTCACTGACCAGGTACACGCGGCGGGCCTCCGCCTGTAAAGCCGAATGAAATACCGCCTGCTTTTCAACGGCGGTGATACCAGAAGGTATGGCGATAACCACGCGCGGGCGCACAAACCGGCGTCTACCGTGGACGCGGCGAATAAAGTAAGTCAGCATGGCTTCAGTGATTTCAAAATCACTGATCACGCCATCTTTCAGGGGGCGCACGGCGGTAATATTTCCCGGGGTTTTTCCCAGCATCTCTTTGGCAACCAGACCCACAGCGTTGCCGTTGTGCAATACGATATTGGTGCCTTTTTTTACCGCAACCACCGAAGGCTCGTTAAGGACAATACCCTGTCCACGCACACATACCAATGTGTTGCATGTACCGAGGTCTATGCCCATATCGAGGGAGAACCAACCCAACATTGAATCAAAAAACACGCCAAAGCGCTCCGCGACAGAACCCTGAACATACCGATGATGGCCAACGCGGCATCCTTGTGCGTTGCCGAAAACGGCGATCCCCGCCCCCTACCGGCCTGATTAGGATACCACATTATCGGAGTTACCGGTATTGGCCGAAGACTGTGATCCGGATTTATCACAATCTGGCTGCTTCGGCACCGGGCTGATCACTTACTCATTGAGTGACACTCCAGCCTGCCGACCGCTTACAGAACGGCAAAAATTAGAAGCCGATCATTGTCTTATATTCAATGGCGATGTAAATCAGGGAACCTAAGGTTGCAAGAAAAGCAATAATGGCCAGAGCGGAATAAATATTTGGCTGAGGCCGTACCGTTATTCGGGCTGGCGGGTTTATGCGTGACATGACAACTCCCGGCAAATCATAAAATCAACTTTCAAGGGCCTGGCTTCACGCTTATCTGAAGGAAGCACCTGCCCGTGGTAACCGCAGTCTTTATCAGGAGTCTGCGGACAAAAACCAAACGTCTAAACTGACGTTGGTCATTTATCTGCGGCGCTTAGATCCCCGGTCCGCTCATGACCATTTCGTGCGGGGCAATTGTGGTTCCGGGAGCTTGCAGCGAGACCACACCCACAGATTCCGTGGCGTCAGCCTTTTGCACAACCACGTCACCGATATAACGGCCATTAGAATAAATTGTCAGGCGTGTCCCTTTGGCCACCCCGTCACGTGTGCCCAGCGAGGCGCTGACATAGGTATGACCGTTGTAGCTGGCAACTTTCATCACCGTGCCATTTACTTGTACCGAAGTTGGAACTCCGGCCACTGCGGCAGACAACGTGTGGGAGGTCGGGCTGGAGGTCTTGGCGGCGACTTCCATCTTGGACATCTGCCGATGCAGGGAGGCCACGCTTTCCTGGAGAACCTGAATGGTTTGCCGGGCGACATTACGTTCATTGGTCAGTTCCGTAATACGGCGACCAAGTTCGGCATTCTGATTCACATACGTCAGGAGTTTTGGACGCATAGTGTTAAGAATGGCATTCTCTCCGGCCACCTGCTTGTTCAAAGAGCTCACCGTGCTGGTCAAATCTGTGATGCTGGTCTGCAATTGGCTTTTGGCCACACGCAACTGCGCGATGGTGGTCTGATCATCGGCGAGCTTGGACTGCACATTCAGAATGGTGTTGTTCAAACGGCCGGCCTTTTCCGCCCCCGCCTGAAGCGCTGCAGTCAACTGCGTCTGAAGATTGGTATTCGCCTGCTGCAGTTGACTGGTCATCGCCTGAGCCACAATCTGAGCTTTCTGCGATGTCGCCACCTGACTGCGATAATTCTGCTGCTTATCAGCAAACAGAATGACCAGAACGGACAGGACCAGTGCCAGCACAAGTTGCAAGAGCACAAACGTTTTTGTCAGTGTATTCAAGAGGGCCTCCTGTGGGTAAACAAAACCAAATCAGACCACGTCAACTTCATACCAACGCAAAGACTTTACTCGGTCTATCTCCCGCCGCAATTCATGAAGTTTAATAGCCGGCGGCAACCTGTCAAGGAAAAAAAGAATAATCCGATGCTTTCCGACATTATTTTTTTCCTCCCCAGAGCCTCGGTAAATCCGAAAAACATTGACTCTAACCTTCATTTCCCCGTTGAACCAAGCGGCTTACGCACTCTCAAAGCCGCTGATCGCCATGCCGGCCGCCCCTCGTTGCCCGGGGAAACTTAAATAAAAGTCAAATTCGTTCAACGACCAAAAAAATCGACACTTCGGGCGATAGCAGACCGTAGTTCGCTGCGCGGAACGATGCGGTCAATGAACCCCTTGGCCAGGAGAAACTCCGCTCTTTGAAATCCTTCCGGCAATTCCATGCGAATGGTATTGGCGATGGTGCGCGGGCCGGCAAAGCCGATCATGGCTTTGGGTTCCGAAAAAATCAGGTCGCCCAGCATCGCAAAGCTCGCAGTAACTCCGCCCGTTGTGGGGTCTGCAAGAACACTGACAAATAAGCCGCCGTGGCGATGGTGCCGGGCCAGGGCTGCCGATGTTTTGGCCATTTGCATAAGACTGATGGTGCTTTCCTGCATCCGAGCGCCGCCCGAGCAGGATATGATAACCACGGGCAAATGTTCAGCGGTGGCGCGTTCCACCGCGCGGGTAATTTTTTCGCCTACGACCGCACCCATGGAACCGGCCAGAAATGTAAAATCCATCGCCGCAACAATAATGGGACGGCCTTTAACAAACGCCCGGCCGGTCAGCACCCCGTCTTTGGAGCCGGTAAGCTTTTGGGCTTCAACCAATTGCTGCCGATACGCTTTTTTAGCGGAGAAACCCAGTTGATCTGTCG
>JAJZCT010000097.1 GCA_021828925.1 Planctomycetota bacterium | reverse complement strand
AGAGAGAGTGTTTTGAGATGAAAGCAAATATTGTGATAGGCGATGCATCGAACGAAGAAGTGCTCCATCGAGCGCACGCGACCCACGCCAGTCACCTGATTGCCGTTGCGGGTGACGATGGAGTCAATGCGAAAATCGCCGGCCAGTTGTTGCATATCCTTGGTCCTACGAATACTCGACGCGGTCCCACATGCCACTTTCATATCGTCAATTATCATCTTTATGGCTTATTGAAGGATCATAATCTTGCGCAAACATCAACGAATGCCCTGAACTATGCTCTATTCAATATTTACCAGAATAGCGCCCGGTTGTTGTTTCAGAAATATTCACTCGCGGATCCGCAGCGGCTAAGTGCCGCAAACTATACGCCTCATTTGATTATCGTCGGCTTGGGGGACATGGGAGAGGCTGTTTTAGTGCAGGCGGCGAAGATCGCCCATTACGCACCTAATAAGGGCATCCAAATAACCATTGTGGACAAGTCCGCCAGCACCCTGGTCAATCAGGTTCAGCATCGCAGTGCCGGTTTGATAAAAATCTGTCAAATTACCCCAATTGATGCTGATATCACCAATCACGACAAGCAAATCGAGATATCCAAACTTGCCAGCGACATTGATTCGCCGGCGGTGATCGCCTTTTGCTTTGGCAATGATTATTTGAATGTGACCAGCGCTTTGGAAATGTCCAAACATATCGCCAGCAAGGAAGTCACCCTTCTGGTGCGGATCGACAGACATGCGGGCTATGGAACGTTGATCGAACGGATGAATTCCTCCGGCCCATCAAAAGGATGCACGATTCACCCCTTTGGTTGGATTGAAAGTACCAGCACCCGAGGAACCCTGCTGGAAGAATCGCTGGATACCATTGCGCGTAAACTCTATGAAAGTGACCAACACAATAGTCCATGGGTGCACACTCCAGAACAGACGAAGGATATTTATCGGCAACGCGCCGACCACATTTACGTCCAAATGATGATGTTGAATCGCCGTATAATCACGAAGGAATCAAACGGAGACAGTTGCAACAACTTCACGAATGATCAAATTGAAATGATGGCGGGGGCGGAATGCAGAAGGCGGGTGGCGGAATCAGATTTCGTGCCCCAGGCTAGCGGCGGATCTCAATCAAATTCAACACTCACAATTACCGAAGAGGACAAAGCCGTCGTTCTCAATATTCCAAAAATTCTGGCGGCGGCGGGGCAGAGGATACTACGGTAGCCCCGGTCACAACTCAAAGCACACGGGCTTTTTCTTATCAACTCTTGTTTCAGGATCACAGGGAATGCCGCACCTAGATCGCTCGTTTTTCCATCCGTCTTCGCCATATTCGCCCTTGCCATATTTCTCAATCAAATCAAAAAAAGCCCGAAATAGGACGCGCCGGTCCGATTTCATTCCGGTGCTGCTTTGCGCCGATATAAGATGCTGGAGCGCGGAGAGAAGATATCTGCGGCAGTCCATCGAGTGCCGCCTTCGCGTCATGTCAGGCTTGTCCTTCTTCGCCGCATGAAGATAAAATCCGAATCCTACCGCCGCACGCAAAAACAAAAAGTTCACGTGCCACAGGTTGTCGGATCGCCCAGAGGCAAACAACACCCCTGCGCGCCGCAAAAGCAACTCCGCGGTTTCCAAACAACTAAGTCTGTACCGGCCAGCGTTGGGCCGTGGGCGGTGGAACTCTAACAACTCACATTCGGCCCTCATCCATAGGATGCGCGCAGCCATAAGCCTCTCATTGGGATCGCTTTGTGGTGCGACCATTGATAGGGATCTAGTGAATTGGGCATCTGCTTCCGCTTTTTGACCGAGGTGATAGAGTGCGACACCGCTAATGGCGTAGAGGTAGCTGGAGGATGCACGGCCACGCGGGCGCAATGGGAGGGAGTTATGCAGTATAATCAGGGCATTATTGCAATCCGTGTCAATCTTTTTTAACTGCGTAACGTCGACATTTACCTTTTCGACATTTTCATCCGGGCACTTGTATATTTTGGCGCGCAAGAAGCGAAGCACTACGTTGAGCTGATCTTCCGCCATCCGCCCGGCGATCCTCGCCCTAATCTCATGCAGCTCTTGCAACTGGGTGGCATTTTTGTCATTTAGTAGTTTGTCGATTTTGACCAAGCACTCGCTTGAAACCTCGTTGCTAAAATTGCGCCGCTTCGGTTCCTTTCGCTCCTTTTCGAACCATGCGCGTGAAATTGGATTGGTATGCACCTGAAATCGATTCGATACACTCGTCGATGTATTGTCCATGAAAACAATGGGAGCCATGATAAAGCGGGCTATATCAGAAATTACCTCAAGCAACAATGGCTTTGTGGTATCGCGCACAATTTGAACAATCTGTGGTTGTTGATTGAGTATCTTGTTCAGCACATCCTCGTCCGGTATAGAAAGGATGGTCTGGATGTCTTTCTTAAAGTAGGGTAGCCCTTCTTGATTACCGCAGTAGAGTATAAAACTGGCGAAATAATACCGCAGCGCTGTTCGTGGATGGCCGCCGGCATCAAACAACTTAGCCATCCGAGAGAATAACCTTGCTGCAACTAGCCGAAGCTCCTGGCATAGATCCTTATTCCCACTTGCCTCGTCTATTTGGTCCAGAAGGAATGTCACGACGCGGGTTAGCTCTGTGGCCAGATCGGCCAGGCGACCATGGGCTAGCAGATTGTGGTAATCGCCGTCAACCGCACCCACAACCATACGCAGTTTGTCCCGCCATATATCGTTCGGACACTTTTTGTAGTAGATGGCCGAAAGTAATCGGTAATAGACGTACTCAATGAACACCGACACATCGTGTGACCGTTTGTACACGTCGTAAAAAGCAAAGTTAGCGATGCCGTCAAACATTTCTGCCAGGTCACTCTTTAGGAAAAGTCCGGTCTGTTCTTGTGCGCACCAATTAAAGACATGATCGCGAGTCTCCAGATGCATCCAATAGAAACCACCCTCCATACGCGAGAGCAGCGGCCACTCGACTCGGTTGTTCGCACAGGCTGATTCAGCTTTCTTGAGCGCCGCCACCGCCACCGCCATATACTTGCGACAATCGACTTTTCTTGCCCAGCGAGCAACGCTTGGATTTCGGCCGCCGTTGGCACCCTGTTTTCTCATCAAACGCAAATAGCGAACGAATGAGACGAGCAAGGCCGTCCTGCTCCGCGGACCACGGAACAGGCTGGCTATGGCAACCATGATGGCCGAACTAAAATTATCGTTATCATCTTCCTTGACTGCATCTATTAGTGATCGGACTGCAGCATCAGCTCGCGGGCCTGTTTCTTCTTTTGGTTGGCAGTCGCCGGAGATATCGCACCCCAAAATGAGCTTCACTTGCTGCTGAACGGTTTTGGCCATCGCATCTTCAGGGAGTTCCATTTGTGTGAGCGCCAGCATAACAGCAGATACGCCAAATCCCGACACTTTGTACTCTGTGTGAAGCTTCGCAAAAAATTGAATAAGGAGCTTGCGTTGGAGTCGCATTGGTTGATCGTCGATGTTGTTATCGCTCTTCGACAACGCGGGGTGCGGCTTGGCGAACTCGCCAAGCGAGTCGACCGCAAGGACGAAATTGCCACGGCGTAGCGAATAGGCAATCCAGCGTGCCGCTACCGTAACCTCCCATTCGTCATTGTCGTCACTGTAACTCCCTCGACCATTGGTATTAACCCGCGAATTGTGGTCCCCACTCAGGCGACATCCCGCATCTCGAAGCAACAGTGCCCGGCTCACCGGGACATGACCACGATCAAGCCGTGAGAACTCGTCCAAAATACAGGCGACGAGACCGGCCCGCGTGGTGAAATTGGCAGCATCAATCCATACGACATCGCGGGTCTTATTGGAGGTGACCAGCTCGCCGTAAGGCGGTGTTGGCGTGTCTGGGTCGTTCAATGTGGCCCCCCGTCCATTTTTGCTGGATATCCCGTAAGCGTTCTTCATCAAATCGGTAGAGGTGCCTTGCCCGGCATGATCTGAAAAAAAAATCCTAAAGTTTTCCTCCTTCTGCGGCGCGACACGTACAACGGCTTTGTCGTCGATTATTCCCAGCCTTGGAGGCATCGGGATGACAACGCGATAGCTGGCTTGGCTGATCGCGTGCTGATTAGCCACCACTTGATGGAGCTCCTGCAGAAATAGTTGCGCATGACGGTATTTGCAGACCATGACAGGAGGGCAACCGGCAGCCCCCCACGATGCGGCAACTTTGGCCGATGTTTTCAGATGCGGCGGTGGGTCGTCTTCCCGTAACACCCAGAGAACGTGTGAACTGTCTCGGTATTGTCGACAGGAGACTTGCAGGTGGTCGGCCACGATGTCCATCACGCGGCGGTCGCTGCCGCTGTAACCGAGCACGAGTAGAAGCGGCGGTCCCCCATCTTCGCCTGTTTCATTCTGAAAGTACCCGCGTATTTCGGCCAGCGCCGCTGTGGAGAGACTCTCATCCAAGTCGTAGCCAGCCCGGAGCGCATGTGTTCCACCGTGCAATTTAACCACCGAAATATCCTGACTGCGTACCAGCATTGAACTGGGAATCGGGTCATGTTTTGTGATCTCGTAGACGGTCGGAGATCTTCCCTCATTGCGTAGTGCCCTTTCGATAAGGGAATCAAAATTTGTGGTAAGAATAAGGTCGATCTTGATATGCTCTGCAATGAAGGAGATAAATTGGTGGGCTGTGGTGGGTTCCCGGTCCCTCACGAACTGATCAAAAAAAGCATCAATAAGGCAGCTGTTGCCGTTGGTAATCGCCAGGAGTAAGGCGCGGTAGTCGGTGTATGTCGCGCTCTGAACTGGGAGTGAATTGACCCGATCTTTGCCCATTTTTGTGCATAATGGGGCGACATGCCGAAGTTCCTCGCCAGCGGCCCAGTGATAGAGTTTTTTCCGCAGTTCCTCGAACTGCTTAACGAGGTCCCCGGCACAATGTTCACTTTTATGCGGCAAGAGCCAATTCCGCCAGGCGTCGTGTCGATGTGGCCACCCGTACCGGAGGAGATATCCTCGATAATCACTCCATCCTTCATTTTCAGCGAGCCCGTAGACCAAGACGATATAATCGGCTAGCGCGGTCGCCGTTGGAATGCCCGCACCTACGGAGATGCCGGCACCGAATAACGGTATAATCCGTCGGCCACTCTGATGACATCCCTTTATCAATTGGAAGGCTTCGTCTGGGTCCTTAATGTATTTTAGGGAACTCGTTTCACATTCGTTTTGCTGTTCACGCATGTTGAACTCCTCGCGAAAATCAAACTATCATCGTGGATCACAGCAGGTGCCCACATCGGCATTGTCAGCACCTGCAGAGAGAAGTTGTCGGCACAACTCAACCTTTCCTTCAGTTGGCGACTGTCACGGGGCTTCAAAACCAGCCACCAAAGGGCGCAATTCACGGCTTCAAAACCAGCCACTGATTTTCTATCTTATAACGTCCAATAACCTTTCTTGTCAATGCCCGTGTTGCGTTCATATTCGCATGATGTTCGGTAGTGCGTGGCCTCGCAGTGCGGTCGTCTTCATTCGAGGGAAGAGAGCTGCAAGTCGCCCCGCCGGCGATGGAGGCGAGCAAAATTGTCGGCTTCCTTATTTTCCAATACCGTACCATCATGGTGCGACCTCCGATACCTTGTTCGCTTGGAGTGGTTTTTCCATTCCGTGTGGCTCCGGCATCCGGCCCGGTTCCGCGTTGGCTTCCCGTGGCGTAAGCGGATGGGCCGGCATTGTTGATTTCGCCGACATAGGCGATGGTGGCACCGGTACAATATGTAGGCAATAGCAGAAGACAAGCGACCAAAGCCATTACAAGAAACGGGAACCCACGAAAACGTGAATCGTCGTGGCAATTGCGCCTCTTGCATTTTGCGATGCTTTCAATCTTATGCATCATGATTGGCCATCCTGATTCCGCGTCGCCGGTTACTGCCCAGCAGCGCCAACCCACCTAATGCGAGCAAGGCCAACGTCGCTGGTTCGGGCGTTGGCACGGCGGCCATTACAAAATCCACATTGGATTCGTTGAATCCTAGCTGTAGTGGAAAGTCGGTAAGGCTTCCGCTAAGCGGCGAGATTCCGGTAATTTCGAATACGCTGGCACCCCCGCCAGGCAGATTTGAGAGATCAAAACTATCGCCCGGCGCGAACGGTCCGATATCGTAGCCGTTGATTAGAAGATGCATCGTGCCGGCAAATCCGGTCGGGAAGCTTTCAATCTTTGTGAACAGCGCCCCCGGCGTCGCCACTTCGTAAATAAAGCCGGTACTGGCCGGCGGGTCCACCCATGCCCCGCTGGGAATGTTGTGGAAAACGTATACGCCGTTGGCGGACGAGGTCGGCCCGATGGCCGTGCTTTGGCTTAAGCCACTGCCGGGATTGGGAATAAAGTCGCTGAGGACCACCTCATTTGGATTTGCGGTGCCAGCCCCGTAGTTGACAAGGAACGACCCGAATCCGTCAATGGTATCGATCCGTTGGCCGCTGGCGACATTGGACAGGCTTCCAGCGATAGCGGTATTTGCGGTGATGACGTCAAAATTATCCGACGCTGTGACGGCACCCTGGAACCCGTTTGCAAAGCCGACCGCCAAATCGCCCGAAAGCGAGGCGTTGCCGCCAACATCGATGTAGTCGTAGCCGGGGTTTCCGCCCTGCGTCGTGCCGCCAATGTAAAACTCCAGGACGGGAGTCTGGGCCGTCGTTCCAGAAAACGAACTGGTTATTACCAAGTTTCCCGTAATGTGCAGTAGGCCGGTGGTCACAGTGGAACCGCCCGTACCGGGATTTCCGGCGTAGAGCGTCGAATTACCTGAAATAGTGACGTTTCCGCCAGCCGTTCCATTGCCACCCCACCCACCCCCGCTGATTGTTGCACCGTATGGATAGGAGACGTACCCGCCGGAGGTGATAATTCCACCACCGCCGCCGTCGCTCCCGCTTCCACCGCTGCCACCACTTCCTCCGGAGTTTTCGTTGCTTCCCGGGGGAAACTCTTCGATCACACCATCATTCAGATCTGGGCCGGGCGCAAGATTATTGCTAAAGGACAGATTGACATTGAAATTAAGTGGAATGTTCGTTGGGCTTAGAGCCTGGGTTTCCGCAGAGGCGTTATCCGCAGCAAGCAGATCATTAATCGTGCCAACGTTATAAGCCTGCAGTGAGGATTGAATCTTTGCAATAGTGGGCGATAAGTTTGCGAGGGCACTGACACTATCCGCTAACGAAATCGGGAAATTTACGCCTCCGATTGCAATTGTGAGTTGCTGTCCTGGCGGAATAATATATGCGATGTTCGCGTTTGAAGGCAGTAATTTCGGCACCAATTGGCTCGCTATCGGCTGGAGATGTTGTTGCGCTGCAACCACGTTTGCGGCTACCGCATTAAGTTCGCCGGCGGTTATCTTACCGACCTCCGAAAGAGGGTTGGTGAGCACGCTTAGCGGTGTAATCAATACTTCTAGCCCTGTCTTCAACGTCGTGCCGACAGGATATTCAGTAAAACCGTCGATCGTGCTTGGTACTGATGTTCCAATTTCCCCAAGTACGGAGGCGGTAGCCTCCAGCTCACCGGCCGTCTGGCTGGCGTCGAATGGATTTGCCACGAGACTTACGTCCACTGCGGGATTCCACGGCTGTCCGCCAGCGGTTTGCGAATTGACAGCGTTGATTGCACTTTCGATATTGCTGACGTAATTGATCAGTTGCTGTTGCGTCACGGCGTAATAATCGCCCGTGAAGACACCGGGCGGACCATTGATGGCTGAAAGCGTTAGAGACGGCTCACCGCTTGCGAGGAGCGGGGTCGGGACGCGGTATTTAGCAACCGCGTTCCAGCCCGAACTGTAGCCCCCGCCGCTCTGAACCGGGTTGTTCCCGATATTTGTATTTCCCCCCGTCTGGTTATACGTGCTATGGAAATACAGAATTCCACCATTCGTGGCGTAGGCATGCCCGGTCGACGTGCCCGTGACGGAGCCATAAACGTTCAACACCTGACCGTTCACGTTGGCGATCAGGCTGCCGTTGTTCGTGAACGCAAAAGGCTTCGTATCAGTTGGATCACCGATGGTGCCGGCTCCTTCAATGGTGCTGTTGTTGGTTAATTGATCGACATTCGGTCCTGCGCCGGTACCAATGATCTGCCCGGCACTCACATTCGTGCCGCCGAGTTGCAACGTGCCGCTGCCGCTCAAAATGGTGGATCCGGAGACGATTGCTGTGCCCGCGCCGACGTCAATAACGCCGTTATTCACGACATCGCCGCTGAGTGTGATAGCAGATCCCTGTTGCAGCGTTACGGTACCGGTTGCATTGTTGGTCAGCGATCCCTGGAAAGTTCCGCCGGCAACGTTGATGTTACCGGAATTTGCGATGCTTCCTGCGGCGGTGCTTCCGCCGGTCTGGTTAAGCACACCACCGCTGTTGACGGTTAATCCGCCCGAAACCGCGAGCTTACCGGCGTTGTCAACTTCGCCTTGGGAGCCGGGCTGATTGGCGATATTCATGGCACCGGTCTGTATGCTGCTGTTCTGATCAATCTGCAGCTTCCCGGAGCCGGAGTCGCCGACCGAAATATTTCCTGAATTCGACCAAATGGTTGACACCAAGCTCATTTGGTCCGTGTCGCTGGTTTCAGTTGGGTAAGGGGAAATGTCCGCGTTAGTAGAACGGAGTGTACCGCCGGAAATGTTCAAGATAGCACCAAGTCCCAATTCGCCGCCGACCTGGATCGCGCCTGGAGCACCGGTTGAGGTCAACGAGTAGGTGTTGCCACCGAGGCCCAGCGTCACATTGGCGTCGTCATCAATGAGTTCGGTGTTGGACTCATTTGCGGTAAAATTGACGGTAATCGGCGTCGAATTGGCGGCCCCGCTGCCGACAAAAATCGCGGGCTGACTGCTGGTTGGCGGCAATCCGCCGGACCAATTCGATCCATCTCCAAAATTACCACCCGATGACGTCCATCCATTGCCGGATGGGGTTGCGGAACCGGCAGTGAAGTAGATGTTTCCTCCGTTAATCGATATTTCCCCCTGCACCTGGCTGGAGGAGGAGACTTGGAAATCTGATGAGGAAATTGATCCGGGGGTATAGGTACCACTTCCAAGACT
>JAJZCT010000096.1 GCA_021828925.1 Planctomycetota bacterium | reverse complement strand
CCACATTGAAGACATTCCCGGCCGTAAACATTATCACCTGATTCCCGGCGAAGGAACCATGAATTGGCAGGCCCTGAAAAAAGCGTTGCTGGCCATTGAATATGATCGCTTTCTTACCGTGGAGCTATACACCTATCCCGACCAGCCCGTGCAGGCCGCAAAAAAGAGCATCGCGTTTCTGCGAAAGATATTCTGATGTCCGATGGAGAGGCGATCGGGGTGTAGCTGCAATAAATTGCGGTAGTTGATATCACGCAAGGATCTCCGGTGGCACGATTTTGGGATTGGCAATCCGAATCACCTTTTGGGGCGTCAACGCGCCGCGGATCAGGGTAATAGCTCCCGGCCTGACGCCAAATGCCTCGGCCAGCTCCGCAAGCAACTCCTCCGTGGCGCGGCCGTGTTCCGGCGGGGCGGCAACCTTGACACGCAATGCGTCGCCCACGACTCGGCCTAATTCAAATTTTCCGCCGCGCGGATGCACTTTCACGGTCAGAATAATGTCCGATGCTTCCCATCGGCAACATGCGGCAAGGACGGGGCGCACGGGACCGCTCGGCGGAATTCCCGGTTGCGGGCGGGAAGTCGGCGGTATTGTCGGTCTAAAAGGTTTCATCTATACTTCTCCGTCTTGGTAGTTGGATGTTTACTATAGTAAAGGTGTAACCATGGCCAGTGGAAAAAGCAACGCGGTAATCGGACAATCGGGTGGACCGACTGCGGTAATCAATCAGTCTCTGGTGGGGGTTATTGAAGAATTGCATCAACACTCGCAAATTGATCGTATTTTGGGAGCCAAGCACGGGGTGCGTGGGATTATCAATAATGATTTTGTCCCGCTAAATGGCGTGGCGGCGGATTTGCTGGAGCGTGTGGCCCAGACGCCGTCCAGTGCTCTGGGTTCCACCCGCGATAAGCCCGATGAAGCGTATTGCATTAAGCTGCTGGAATCCTTTAAGAAAAACAATGTTGGTTATTTTTTCTATATTGGCGGTAATGACTCCGCCGACACCGCGCGGATCGTCAGCGAAATGGCCATAAAAGAAGGCTATCCGTTGCATGTTTATCACGTGCCCAAAACCATTGACAATGATTTGCGCACCACCGATCATTGCCCGGGTTATGGTTCAGCCGCTCGTTTTGTGGCCTTGGCGGTCTTGGGAGATGACTTGGACAACCGCTCTTTGAAGGGCGTGAAAATTGACATCATCATGGGCCGCGACGCCGGATGGTTGACGGCCGCTTCCGCCCTGGCGCGGCAGGGAGATTCAGATGGCCCGCATCTGATTTATGTGCCGGAGGTTAATTTTTCCGATGACCAATTCCTGGCGGATATCGATCGCGTATACACCCGATTAGGCCGCTGTGTGATCGCCGCCAGCGAAGGCATTCGGTATAAAGTGGGCGATAAAAATTCTCTGGTGACTGAAAAAGCTGTGCAGGGCGGCGAAGTGGACGCGCATGGCAACAAGCAACTCTCCGGCACCGGTGCGCTGGGAGATTATCTATCGGAAATGGTTAAATCCAAACTGGGAATTCCATTGCAGCAGAAGACCGGCGGTAAGCTCCGCGTGCGTGCCGATACCTTCGGCTATCTGCAGCGCAGCTTCCCTGGCATTGTCAGTTCCAGCGATGCGCATGAAGCTCGCCTATGCGGGCGGATGGCCGTGCAATACGCCATTGGCGCGCCGCAAGGGCTTTCCAGTGGATCGGTGGCCATTAAGCGAGTCAGTGAAGAACCGTACAAAGCGGATTTCTTCCCGACCGCCTTGACCAACGTTGCCCGGCAGACCAAGCCGCTGGATCCCAGCTTTGCTGTTGATGGATGCGATATCAGTAACGCATTTATTCGTTATGCCAAACCGCTGGTCGGACCCCTGCCGATCGCCGGGAAGTTAATTTAATTCATCGACGGATCTGAAGGAATTGTGCCGGGATTGATCTGTTGTTTTGAAGCCTGCAGCGAAACCAGTCGCGACAAATTAAGCCATTGGTCTTCCTGGGCGTGAAATACGTGGTCGGTTGTGGCTTGCGCGACCAGCCACGAAGCACTGCGGATTTCCTCTTCAAGCTGCCCTGCCGTCCATCCGGCATTTCCCACCAGATATTTCACGGCATTCATTTTTCGATTGACGAGATTTTGCAGTGTGTCGCCATTAATGGTCAGGTAAATGCCGGAAGATATGGCTGCATCGGCATCGTCGGGAAGCGTATGAAGCGCCATGACAGGGCCAGGGCACGGACCGCCCTGATACAGCGGATGATCACATTCGCACGGGGTCTCGCTGATCTGCTTCCATGCCTGCCGAACGGTAATTTTTAAGGGGCGGTTGATCACCACGCCCATCGCTCCGTCTTCATCATGCCGGCACAGCAGCACCACGGAGTGGAAAAAATGCGGGTCATGCAACGCCGGCATGGAAATCAGCAGGCAGCCCTGAAGAGATGTATCCATTTGCTGACACTTTCAGCCGTGTGAATTCAGCTTAACGGCGTTTGCGGCTCTCACATGCAATGCGGCTTTTACTCTGTGCCGCTTATCGCATCACCCATTTTTTCCCCGCAAACTGCGGCTGGGGAACAATTCGCACCGATTCACCGGGTATCCAGAAATTCAGTTGCAGGGTCTTATGCAACACCACATTTTTGTGGGTCAGGGGATTTTTCTGTAACGCGGTGTCGCCGGACAGGCCGGACACAAAAATTTTGAACCGCCGTGCCTTAACGGGGACATGGGTAAATACCGCCACGCCGTCTTTTGCATTGTCATCTCCTTGCAGCAGTTTGCCGGCGATAAGTCCGGGGCTGATGATAAATTGATCCCCGGTGACCGTGCGAATTTTATTCAGTATTCGCGGCGACACCCCGGTTACCGGGCGCAGGACTTTGCCGGTGTCCGTGGTCAACACAAAACCGGGAATAAAAAAAATGTCCCGATGCGTGTTATTGGTAACGGTGTAACGCATAAACCAATATTGACGTAAGCTGCGACTTGTGCCGTGGCCCACCGCAACGTAGATCCGGTGCGGCTTATGCCATACAAAACTTAGCTGCCATCCGTGATGCAGCATATTCACAGTGGGATAAGGCTTTTTCGCGCTGGCCCCGGCCAGCCCCGCCATGACAAACACCGCAGCCAGCATCGAGGCCAAACTGAAATGCATCATACGCATTGAATGTTTTTTCGCCATAAGCGCCTGTCTCCTGCTAGTGTATCCGACCCGTCAAAGTATAACCTGCATTCGCCGCACCGGTTCCGGCGCGACATACGCCGTTAATACAGTACCCGTATCAGGCCGATTCGGCAAGAAAAATGCGCTTGAATCCGAGAACTGACTTACGCATTCCCTCGCAATCCGAACATCACCCCTCGACAAGCCGGGTAGAGGCCTCATCATCCACGTCGGCGACATCCTTGCGCACGGGCATGAAAAAGAGATAAGCGATAAGTCCGGCAAACAGCGCACAGGCAAAAAATATTTTCAGAAAATAGGGGATTACCGGTGCGGTGATTTGGCTGAAACCGCCTTCAATCAGCCCGGCCAATACCAGCATGTGAGCGCAGCCGATCAGTAAAGCCAGTAAGTCGTTGCGCTGGGCCTGTATGCTGGCCCATACGCCGCCGTGGCGCCCGCCCCGCGTCCACATTGCCCGGGCAATTATTAGCCCCGCCGCCGCAGCCACGCAAATCGCTGGCAGTTCCAATACGCCGTGGGGTCCTACCCAGGAAATGAAATAGGTGCCAACATGATCAGCCTGATAGCGCTGCCCCAAGGCTCCCAGCATGGCGCCATTGAAAAACAGCATTACCAGAGTGCCGACTCCAAAAGTTATGCCCAGTGCGAAGGTCAAAACCGCCACTTCAATATTATGCGTGAATAAAAAAACAGAAAACAACAGATTCTTCTCTCCGCTGAAATGAAAATGGGCCGATGACTGTTCGCGAATCCGCCGGGCCACTCGTTCTGCGGGGCTTTGGCGGAAGAATTCGGAAGGCACAAACGTCAGGGCCGCCGCCGGGTGAGAAGCGGTTATCGCGTAAGCCGTGACGGTTCCCGTAAACATAATCATGGCCGACAGTGCCATGGCCGCCCATTGTTTGCGGGCGGCCGCCGGGAAATCATAGCGCAGAATTCGCCACCAGGCCGGCAGGAAGCGGCCACGCTGCGGCACGGCCACATGCTGATAAGCGCGGGCCACCAGCGTTTCAAGATAATCCAGCAGCGTGGAACTTCCGCCACGGGTTTGCACAAGATTCAGATCACTGGAAGCCAGGCGGTAGAGGGAAAAGAATTCCTCGGCCTCCGTGGCGGAAAGCCCATGCACGGTATTTTCGCCGGCTTTATCAGTCAAGGCGGTTAAGCGTTTCCACTGATTCTCCCGCCGTGCTATGAACTGATTCATGTCCATGGCTGAATTATCCGTTCCGCGGGAAAAAATGGCAACATATAAGGAATATCGGAATTTCATTTCCGTTGCTTTTTCATTGACCTGCGGCGGTGACGGGGATATAACCTAAAAGAACGTTCTGCCCCATCACGGAAGGAAATTCAGAAATCTATCGGAGAAATGCCATGGCTGATAATCCGTATGCCCCGCAGTCTGTAGCACAATCCTCCTCGGCTTCCGGGGCCACCGCCCCCGCACCGGGCATGGCGCAGTGCAGTATTACCAAAAAATGGTTTCCTGAAGATGAGCTTGTAACGTTTCAGGGCCAACTGGTCAGCGCTGAAGGCAAGCAGATTCTACTGGATCGCCTGCAGACCGGTGCTTCAGCGCCCAATGAGTTTGTGCGTCCCGGGGTTTGGCGGAGGATAGGGTGTATATTTTTTATCGACGGCATCCTGCTGGGCGTGTTTGGTCTGATTCTGGATTATTCGTTTGGTGTAACCTTGGGCACCCCCGTGGCCGACCCAACGCTGATTTCCCGCAGAATTATTGTGTCGATCGTCGGGTTGGCGGTCGCCATCCTTTATTTCGGCTTGCTGCATGGCTGGAAGGGCCAGTCCCTGGGAAAAATGGTTGGCAATCTGCGCGTTATCAACATGGACGGCACGCCTATCTCCAAGCCCAAAGCATTTGCCCGAGCCTTGGCGTATACGTTCGGCAATGTGCTGTTCGTGCTGGCGCTGCTTATCGGATTGCTCTCAAAAAATATGGCCATTATTGGTTGGGGAAGCGGCCTCGCTGCCATCTGGGGATTGACGGATTGCATCATGGCCCTGGCTGACACCCATATGCAACGCTCTCTGCATGACAGAATCTGCGGCACCCGGGTTATTTGGCTAAACGGTTAAGCCGCCCAACACGCGGTGAGCCGCCGCGCCCGCGGAACTTTGCGACCTCGGGGCGTCATAAGAATTAGCGAGATTTGCAATGACTGATAAACAAGCAATCGCTCCACCGAATATATCTGATCGCGCAGACCCGCAATCGGGCATGGCACAGTGCAGCGTCACCAGGCAATGGTTTCCGGAAGATGAAGTTGTGGTCTTCCAAGGCCAATTGGTCAGCGCTGAAGGCAAGCAGATTCTGCTGGATCGCCTGCAGACCGGGGCGGAGAAAACCACTGTAATGACTCGACCGAGCGTGTGGCGAAGATTCTGGTGCCTTCTGATTGATTGGCTGATACTGGGCCCACTTTGGCTTCTGGTCGTCCGCTTTACAATCTACCCTTTGATTTTCCTGCCACCCTTGATAACGCACCCACTGGTGGACGTCCCCGTCGTCTTGGTTTTTCTAGTGCTTGGCGTCGCAGTGATCGGGTACTTCTCGTTGCAACACGGCCAGAGTGGAAAATCCATCGGAAAAGTCATCGGAAAATTGCGTGTTGTCAACCTGGACGGCTCGCGGATATCGCGGAAAAAGGCTTTGGCGAGGGCCGTCGCCTACTTCGGGATAATCCTAGTGATGACAGCTAGGCCACTGACAGAGGGCTTGCTTCCAGAGAGTGCAATCGGAAGGCTCAACGTCCTGGCGGAACTCGTGTTCATGCTGTGGACTTTGGCTGATATCGCGCTAGCGCTCGCCGACACCCGTATGCAACGCTCACTTCATGATAGAATTTGCGGAACGCGAGTGATACGTGAGAATGCCTGACGCGGTCATCATCCGCTTGCGTAGGGGTGCTTTCAAATATCCAGATATTTAGGGGAGTTCAAATGACCGATCAGTTGCCCCTATCCTCGCCACTACTCTCCGGCTCGGTTCAATCAGGCCCCGGCATGGCCCAATGCAGTATTACCAAAAAATGGTTCCCAGAAGATGAAGTTGTGACCTTCCAAGGCCAATTGGTCAGCGCTGAAGGCAAGCAAATTCTATTGGATCGCCTGCGGACGGGGGCCGGTGAGCCAGGGGCGTTGGCGAGCCCGGGCGTTTTTCGTCGTTTTGTATGTATATCGGTTGATTGGCTGATCATTCTCCTGGTGTGGGTTGTCCTGTCTGTGACAGCCATCAAGTGGGTAATCGTCGCCCTCCACCTTGGCCTGCGAAGCCACCTGGCATTGTTTTTCGGTTATTCCCTTCTCGCTATAGTCTCGTTGCTTTACTTTTCGATCCTCCACGGGGGAATGGGAAAATCTATAGGGAAGGTGCTTGGACATCTGCGGGTGGTCAACCTTGATGGATCGCGGGCCTCATGGAAGACAAGTTTTCTTAGAAGCAAGCTGTATCCCGGAACAATTGTCATCATTGCTGCGTGCGGGCTGCTGCCAAGCTCGGTTGGCGAGGGTTCTTTCGAGGCGGCGTTGGGATTGGCCGCGGTGGCATTTATGATCTGGGTGCTTGCCGATGCACTCGTGGCGTTATTCGACACACGTATGCAGCGATCCCTTCATGATAGAATCTGCGGCACGCGGGTTATATGCGACAGGGGATGACAGCTTAACCCAACGACAGAAAGGCTGCCTGCTGGTCGACCTCAAAAGCCGCCAAATCGGGAAGGTGAGATCGTAAACAATTCGCGATGTCCTGAGTTGAGCAGTTACCCAAACGGAGCCATACAACTTTTGGCGGCCAGCCCTCGAGGAAGCTTCGTTGGTGGAAGTCACTGTCTTTTGAAACAATTGTAAAATTGCTTTCCTTCGCAAACGCCCAAATAATGGCATCAGTTGCCTGATGCAGATTCAGGGCGCTGACATGCGTTGACCCGGGATACATATCCGCCAGCATTGTTACAAGCTTGCGGGAGAGATTTTGATCAAGCAGCAACTTCACGCGGGGATACTCAGTAACCGTCGTTCGCGGTCGGCTGCGAATTGCAGACACGCATGGATATCGTCTCTAGTAAGTTCCGGAAAGTCATCAATTATTTCGCGCTCAGTCATTCCACTGGCCAGGTATTCCAGCACATCATAAACGGTGATGCGCATGGAACGAATGCAGGGTTTACCGCCGCGCTTGTCCGGCTCAACCGTGATAATATTCCTGTAATCCATATTTTTAATCATATCTGGCCGGCACCAGCGGTTCAACTCAACAGTTCAACTCAACGGAGCTGACGATATCCCGCGCCTAAACTCTTGGCCCAGCAGAGCACTGGCAGACAAATGAATTCGCGGCCGGCATTCCGTGGTAATAATTTCCTGTTCATGAAATCTCCGGTTATCATGCACTTGTGGTAAAAGGTAAATCGTATGCTGCGTTATCGCGTCACTACGCCAGAGCAAGTCTGCTTCAGCTATCAGTTGGCCGGGCTTTTTACGCGCGCTATGGCTTACCTGATTGATACGGTTGCCATGGTGGCTATTATCATCGGTGAGGTTTTTCTTTGTGCAGCCGTCCCGGGCGTGTTTGGCATAGTCCTGCTGCTATTGATGATTTTCGCCACCTTCCTCGGTTATTTTATTGTGTTTGAAGCGCTCTGGTCCGGGCAAACCCCCGGCAAACGGGCGATGCACATCCGTGTGATGAATGCCTCGGGCGGCCGGCTTTCCATCACCAATGTTGTGATTCGTAATCTGATCCGCGTGGTGGATATGTTGCCGGTGCTGATGTTCCTCGGCGGCGTGACGGCGTTTTTGGATACACATCACCGCCGACTTGGGGATATGGCGGCCAATACCATTGTGGTGCGCGACCGAAAAAGCGGCTTGCCGAAAGCGGTGGTGCGCCGCGAAGCGCGGCACAACAGCTTTCGCACCGATCCCGCCCTGCGCTCGCGGATTATCACCCGCATTGGCCGGGCGGAACGCGATCTGATCATCGACCTGACGCTCCGACGCGATCAACTTGATACGCCTGTACGCGAACGCATGTTTGCCGATCTGGCGGCGCATTGCCGTCGGCTTCTGGGCTTGGAGGATAAGAACGATTATTTAAGTGATGAACAGACCGTCATAAATATTGCCCTGATTTTGCAGGATGGATGGAAAGGAGCGTAAATATGACGCAGGCAGTGCGCGATCAGATGCCGCTGAATCAACCGATGCAACCGCGGATGATTCCCTGCCCCGGCGCACAATGCCGCGGGCTTCTGACCCAGGCGGCCAATGGGACATTTGATTGCAACACCTGCCGCATGCGCGCAAGTGGTGAATTATTTACCCCCATTACTCCGGTTATCCATTCGCCTGAACTGGCGATGAGCGAGGATGCTCTGTGCGTTTACCATCCGAACAAAAAAGCGACAACCGTTTGCCAGGGCACCGGAAATTTTATCTGTGCGTTGTGTGCCGTGGAGATCAATGGGAAATCGTACAGCGTGCAATATCTGGAGAGTAAGGCCGGCAAAAAGGCGGCGGAGGAAATTGTCAGCCACTTCTTGCCACGGCCGGATCGGGTGGTGAATAACATTTTGATAGCGCTGTTTATTCCCTACGCGGATGCGGTGGTCTTTATTCTCTTTCCGCTGTGGGCGGTGTATGGATATATACAGTGCGGCAAAATGGCGAAAATGCGTCGGGACGATGCGCTGTACCATGAGTTAATCGGCAGGGCACGCATTGTCACCGCCGCAGTGCTGATTTCCCTCGTTTTAGCGGGATGGCTGGCGCTGGCTGTGGCGATGTTTTTCTTCGGCCGGTTTCATGGCAGTGTTACCGTGTATCATGGCACACCGCATGCCTTGGTCATGCCGAGATAAGGATTCTTTACGATGGCCAAACGCGAACAATTCCGATTTTTCACCCTTTTTCAGCGCACCACAGCGATTGTGGGTGATGAT
>JAJZCT010000095.1 GCA_021828925.1 Planctomycetota bacterium | reverse complement strand
ATCGAGCCTGCGGTTGTTGGGAACCGTCGGCGAACCGATCAACCCGGAGGCGTGGATGTGGTATTACCGCGTGATTGGTTCAGAGCGCTGCCCCATTGTCGATACGTGGTGGCAGACGGAGACCGGGTCGATTATGTGCACACCCTTGCCGGGAATCACGCCGGGCAAGCCGGGGAGTTGTGCGATCCCATTTTTTGGTGTGGATCTGGCCGTGGTGGATCGGGACGGGCAGGAAGTGCCGGCGGACACCGGAGGATATCTGGTGATCCGCAAACCCTTCCCGAGCATGTTACGCACGGTGTATGGAGATGATGAGCGTTTTAAGAAACAGTATTATACTGATATTCCCCCCTATTATTTCACGGGCGACGGCGCACGGCGGGATAAAGACGGGTACTTCTGGGTCATGGGCCGGGTTGATGATGTTGTCAATGTTGCCGGCCATCGGTTGGGTACCATGGAAGTTGAAAGCGCGATGGTGGCCCACGGCAAAGTTGCGGAGGCTGCGGTGGTTGGCCGGCCCGATGAGCTTAAGGGACAGGCCCTGTGCGCGTTTGTAACCGTCAAGGCGGGAATCACCACTGATGACGCCCTGAAACAGGAATTAAAAGCATGGGTGACAAAGGAAATCGGCGCCATCGCCCGTCCGGATGACGTGCGTTTCACGGAGACACTGCCCAAAACCCGCTCGGGCAAGATCATGCGACGCCTGCTGCGGGACATCGCCGCCGGGAAACAAGCCGTCGGCGACACCAGCACGCTGGAAGACTATTCCGTTTTGGCCAAATTGCGCGAAGATCAGGAATAAACTGTATCGTAACCGCTCACAGGGGGGGCACAGTTGAGCGGACGGATACCGATCCGCAGGCTACCGCTCTGTCACAGCTTAACTTAGCGTCCGGCGACTTAGAACAAACGATGGATAGTATTTGATGGAAACCAACCTCCGCATCGCCCCGCTATCTCCCCCGCTTTCGGCGGTTTTCCATCATCCGCCTGCGGACACGCCATGATGTGATTTCTGAAATTCCCATTCGGTGTTCCTGCTCCAATTCATCAAAATACGGGCGAATTTTTCCATGCAGTGGATGTTGCCTATTATTCACAACTTCCTTAAACATGGCGTAATGCCGCTCCAGGCGCCTGCAATATTCGGGATCCATCAGGACCCGCCGCGTAAAAATAGCCAACAGGTCTTCGGAAAATTCAGACTGTCGATGCAGTGGATCAAGAAATGTCTGTTCCGGAACCGCGGATTTTTCTCCGGGGGCCTCAAATCCGTGGCTGATGGTTGCGACATGCCGATTCAAGCGCTTGGATACCACGTTGAACAACACCCGTCGGCAGTCGCATCCCGGCTCGGCGCAATATAATTCGAACAATGCAAATTCTTCCTCCTCTTCCTCTTCCTCACGCCGGCGCCAACGACCGCCGGTTTGCACGATAATACATCGTGTCTCAGCGGCACCAATTTCTGGGTACAAAACCGTAAACATCACCATTGACATTGCCACGCTCCAGGAGTCAGATTGATTATATGAAAGCTTGCCGCTGCACGAAACTCGGAATCACAAATCCATCGCGAAATGATGGGCGGTAATGTTCATACCGTGCCGCAGATAAAAGCGGTGCGCCGCAAACCGCTGCACGCCGGAATCCAGAGCTACGTGTTCGCATTTTTGTCGGCGTGCCTCCGCGATCAGCCAATCCAGCAGCAGTTTTCCGACGCCTTGCGATCTCCGGTGTTCATCGGTAACCAGATCGTCCACATAAAAATTGCGCCCTCGTGACAGGCATTCTGAAATGCGATACCCCGCCACAGCGCAGACGATCCCCCCTTCGAATACCGCTATCATGCGGAATCCGGTTTCCTCCTGTCGGCGTACGCGCATGACGAAATCTGCCTCCGCCAGATGCGGTCGCAATTGGCGGATGACAGGGAAGCACGCTTGTATCTGCCGGTTGGTTCTAATTTTCTTGACGGTCATAATGATATTTTCCAACGTGTGGACATTTTATTCGGCGTAAAAGTAGCTAACCTTATTTTCAATGCCTTGAGGAAAATGCTATACTGTGGGCCTGCCCTGTCAAGCACACCGACAATTCCTTTCCGCAAGACCCGTGCTTTGCAGATTGAACATTACGGGAGAGAACCGCGGATACGAGCAGGATTGGTTTGGGATCGTTGCGGTATGGGCGGCGGAGAAAAGTAGTTCTGATTACCAGTACAGTTATCAAACAGCGCTGTGAGTGACGCGTATGGAGGTCTCGGAGCATGGAAGCCCGGTGTTTATCCGCGTAATCCGCGTAATCCGCGGTCTTTTTTACAGTCTATTTTGGATTGCATACCGCGTGCCGAAATAACGCTAAATCAGGGGCAAATCACACCGTCTGGTCCCGGTGCAGCGGGACGCTCTTAGTGTGCGTTCCACCACCGGCAAAGCCGGCGGCTATGTGAAGTTTCCCCGCACGGCCGTGTGGCCCGGAAATATTGCCACGCCCCCATGACAGGACAGCAGGGCGATTTTATGGACGCACCGGAATTTTGGCGTAAAATTGTGGGAATTCCAACCGCGCCTGGTGTGTCGATTGATGGTCGGTGCGGTTTGTATATGCGGTCGGGAGTGGCGGTACATTCCTGGCGCGATTTCTACTACAGGTGTTTAATGCTCATCAGCCTTATTTCCGCGATGACGCCGGATCATGTGATTGGCTGGAAAGGACAACTCCCCTGGAATGTGCCCGAGGATCTCCAGCACTTCAAACGCCTTACCACCGGCCACACTGTTTTAATGGGGCGCAAAACGTTTGACTCCATCCGCCGGCCGCTGCCCAGGCGTCGCAATCTAATACTGAGCCGCCGAATTCCATCCCCGATCCCAACCGACACGCAGTGGTTTACGCAACTTCAGGAGGCTCTTGCCGCGGCTAAGAATTCAGGCGAACAAGAACTATTTGTTGTCGGCGGCGCGGAGATTTATGCCTTGGCTATGCCGCTGGCGGAGCGTATGTATATCAGTATTATAAAATGCGAGACACAAGTCACAGGCGATATATGGTTTCCGAAATGGAATGAAGAAGAATGGCGGATAGCGGAACGCCGTGAGTCACACGGGGTAGACTTTTTGACGTATTATCGCATTCTGAATACCTCGCCGCACCGCCGCATCTTGCCTGCCCATGAACCCGGTGTTTGACCAATCCATGAGCACAGGCATAATGAACTGTCGACCGGGCGTGGCTCATTGGCCGGCGCGATGAACAGGAGATTCACATGGCCAAGGAATATTCACCTTTCACACCAGGCGTGCCTGTGCCAATCGAATTTTTTGTGTATTTCTATTTGCAGTCAGCGCCGCATCCGGCGGCGGACTAGGGCGATGACGCAATGCGTTGCCTTGCAAGCTTGCGATTTTCGGCATGCATTATCATTTTAGCTCGGAGATCATGCTTTGGCCCGAAGATTTGTTGCCATCATATTGGTCAGCGTACTGGTGTTCAGTGTCACGACGTTTATGTTGAACGTTGCCGGCATGGGCAGGCCGCGGCGGCCCATCACCCGACGCTTACCGCCCCCGCCGCCGCTGCACTATCCGATTTCCGCCCTGCCGCCCATCCGCGGTTTTTCAATGCAACTCGATAATCCCGGCGGAATATCCGGATATTTGCACGCCATAGCGAAGCTGCGATCCATGGGTTGTACCTGGATTAATTTTGTCATTAACGCCCGGCAGCATGATGTCCATGCCGATGATATTCATATCGATCCGCACGTTTCACTAACGCCTCCGCAGATACATGACGTACTGCTTGCGGCCCATCATCTGGGCATCCACACAATGCTTATGCCCATTGTACTCTTGAATCATGCTACCGGTAACGATTGGCGCGGGGTCATAAAACCCAAAAGCTGGAGCCTCTGGTTTGCACGCTATCGCGCATACATTCTGGCCGCCGCCACGTGGGCGCAGCAAGCCCACGTGACCGTTTTCTGTGTCGGCAGCGAGTTGCTTTCCACCGAACCATTTAATACGCAGTGGCTGCGTATTATCCGGTTGGTACGGCAGCGATTTACCGGCAAACTTACGTACAGCGCGAATTGGGATCATTATCAATATGTTCATTTCTGGCCGCAGCTTAATTACATCGGCATGAATTCCTATTACGATCTTTCGGATTCCAAAGATCCCTCCATTGCCGAGGTGGTTGCCCACTGGCAGCGCATTAAACATCGCATTTTGACGTTCGCCGCACGGGAACGAAAGCCCGTGCTGTTTACCGAAATCGGTTGGGATAATCTCAACAACACATTGGCCAAGCCATGGGATTATGTTGGCACGGGCCTGATAAATCCGTCCAATCAGGCGATTGCCTACCAGGCGTTTGTACGCGTCTGGCGGAAAATACCCGCAAGTTCCTTTGTGGGAGCTTTTATATGGGAATGGCTTCCCGGCTGTAAACCAACCGACTACGGAGCCTATTCGCCGCAAGGTGAACCCGTACTACCGCTGATCCGCCATTGGATTTCGGGCAAATAAAACAACCGGCAGGATGCGGATGTTTTCGGGCAGATTGTGTTCAAGGGTTTCCGCCAGGGCGTCGGCTTGGGCGGCTTGATCGGCGAGGATAAAGAGTGTTGAGCCGCTGCCGCTGAGGTGCACGAGGCGACTGACTAAGGCTGTGATGTTATCGCGTAAATCGCACAGGCCGGCGGTGACGGAAAATGCGGGGGCTTCAAGATCGTTGCGAATCGCCGCACTGATTTCCGCGGCACTCAACTGCGATATTTCCTGCCAGGGAATCGCTTTAGTGTCCACGGGCGCTGATTGATTATCAAATTCCTGATAAACATCTTTGGTGCTTGTGCCATAGGGCGGAATGATTAACACGGCAAACAAGAGACGCTGGAATGGCAGCGGTTCGATGATTTCGCCCCGACCGCGGCACACCGCAGATTGCCCATGAATGAAAAATGGCACGTCACTGCCCAGCGCTGCGGCAAGCTTTGACAATTCTGCGGTGGAAATGGGGACATTCCATAATTGTTTCAGTGCCAACAAGGTCGTTGCAGCGTCAGAGCTTCCGCCGCCTAAACCCCCGCCAGCGGGAATAAGTTTATGTAGATGAATATGCGCGTGGGCGGGCACGCCGGCTGTTTCAGCCAACGCCAGCGCGGCGCGACCCACGAGATTTTTTTTCAGGCTCGTCTGAAAGGTCCGCCGCCAGTCCGGAGAGTTGCAGGGTCAGCGCTTGCGCTTTGTGGAAGGTCAGCGTATCGTAGAGTGAAATGGGCGCAAACCATGATTCAATATCGTGAAATCCATCGGGGCGGCGTGGAAATATCCGCAAGCCCAGATTTAATTTTGCCGGGGCATGAAATGTCAATACATCCGCCGGGACCGTTGCAGGCGTTACCGGCGGTTCATTACGCGGATCAAGGGCCGAATTGATATGCACCATCTTTTTTCTTCCGGATTTCATTACGCCTTCCGCTATCGGGATTCTAGCTTTCCAGCGCACTATCAATGGCCTTCAACTCCTCGGCGGTAAAGGTGCGATTGCTAAGGGCTTTAACATTTTCCTGAATTTGCGACACCCGGCTGGCTCCAATCAGGGCGGAGGTTACGCGCGGGTCGCGCAGCACCCAGACCAGGGACATCTGGGCCAGACTTTGCCCCCGGCCCAAGGCAATATCATTGAGTTTTCCGATGCGACTCCGCAATTGCGGGGTAATTCTATCCGCCTTGAGAAAACTGTATGATTTGGCGGCGCGCGAATCTTCGGGAATATCCGCAAGATATTTATTGGTCAATAACCCTTGCGCCAGCGGGCAGAACGCAATAGCTCCCACCCCTTGTTCACCAAGCACATCCAGCAGTTCGCTTTCAATCCAGCGTTCAAGCATGGAATAGCGGGGCTGATGAATCAGACACGGCGTACCGAGGGATTTCAAAATTGCAAACGCCCGCCGGGCCTCAGCGGGCTTGTAATTCGACAGCGCCGCATAAAGCGCTTTACCCTGCCGCACCGCCGAATCCAAAGCACCCATGGTTTCTTCCAGGGGTGTTTCCGGATCGGGGCGATGGGAATAGAAAATATCCACATAATCCAGGCCCATGCGTTGCAGGCTCTGATCCAGACTTGCCAGCAGATACTTGCGCGACCCCCAATCACCATACGGCCCCTCCCACATCGTGTAGCCGGCTTTGGTGGAAATAATCAGTTCATCCCGCCACGGACGCAGGTCTTGTTGCAATAAGCGCCCGAAGTTTTCTTCAGCTGATCCTGGCGGCGGGCCATAGTTATTTGCCAGATCAAAATGCGTGATGCCCAACTCAAAGGCGCAACGCAGCATGGAGCGTTGATTTTCAAGCAGATCCACCCCGCCGAAATTATGCCACAATCCCAAAGAAATTGCCGGCAGCTTAAGTCCGGATTTACCGCAGCGGTTATATACCATTGACTCATACCGGTTGGATGCCGGCAGCCAGGGATTCATTTGCATAAAAGCTCCAAAACATTTTCGTCGTGGCCGCTGCGTGTGGCCCACAGTATCCGCTATCACGACGAATTTATCCGGTCATCGCCGGTTTGGGAAGTTCTACGCCGCGCCATACATTGCAATCTTGCGGCAATGCTTGAGTGTCCGCTTTATGCCACAGCCGGAATTGGCTGCCATTCGCGTGGTGTTTCCCAATGCCACATGACAAATAATCCGGCGGCCCAGAGCACCAAAGCGGAATAGGTAACCAGCCCCAGACCACGAAGAATATAAAACGGCGGCGGCAGCACCGTCATAATATGTGAGGCGGCAAAAAAGATCATCACCCAACCCAGCGCACCGCCCAGGGGAAGCGTCCGGTCATGTTCCCAACGCGCCGCGAGAATCGCTGTAACCAGAGGCAGCACCATGCAGAAATAATGGGGGTGACAAATTGGAATAATCGGCATCATGATGGTAATCAGCACGCCAAGAAACAGGTTGCGAAAAATCGGATCATCTTTTCGTCGCAGAAATTCCACCAGCAGCGTGATGGCCACAAGTACGGCCGATATTCCCCAATGCGCCAGTTTCATCCATTTTGCCGGGGCCGGCGCGTGGCGTCCGAAGTAAACCGTATGATCAATCATCGCTTCAAAGGATGTTGAATCAGTCTTATTAATATCCAGAAGTTCCTTATCACGCGAGGTGTTATGATTCAATCCAAGAGCGGGTTCCAAAACCACCTGCGCAAAGCGATGATACGCCGCCATCATGTGTTGCGGCCCCATGATGATCCCGGGGACAACCAACAAACCAACGACTAACGCCGCCGCCATACCGAGAAGATAAGTCCCCCGCAGGCGCGATATTCCATAGAGAATTAAAAAGCCGGGGAAGACCTTTAACGCCGCCGCCAGACCGTTGGCAAACCCGGCCCAAAAACGTTTGCGTGTGGCCAGAGCGGCCCCGGCAAAACAAAACAGCATTAAAAGAACACTATTCACCTGTCCGCGCACCACCGCGCGGCCAATGGCCGGCAGGCAGATCAATATCGGAATAATGCGCAGCGCCCACCACCTGCGGCAAAAACGCGGCATGTTGCGCACGGCGGGATCGGTGGAAGTCTTTTCCAGCGCCTGCGCCAGCGCGTGACTCCCCCACCAGATACAGCCAATGCCGATGAGATACCAGATCGCCACGGAAACGGGATATGGCAGCAATCCCGCCCGACTGAATTTGGCCGGTGCATCAGCCAGCGGATACAAAAGCGTTGCCAGCAGAGGCGGATAATTGTAATGCCAGCCATTGGTATCGGTGACGTTGTAAGGATCTTTATGCACGCGCACGGCCCATGCGGCGCGAAAATACGTATCAACATCAGTCATTCGCCGTCTAAGAAAGGCTGATCGAACTTCCGTAACGCAGCCAAAAGCAATAACGCCGATCAGCAGCACGACCAGACCCAATCGTTCAAGTTTTGTCAGCGGGTCAAAAGGGCCGATCTTCATGCTGCGGGTAGTCTTCACAACTGATCCTCATATTGGTAGTGCCGGTCACTTCTGAAAAACCAGCAACGTTCCCGGCGCGCGGCGTTGCGTGCGGTCACAGTTTTAGCTTGCCGGAGCAATTCCCGCAAATCTTACAGTTGCCCCCATGCGGCAGGGGCGTGGCAATTTTTCCGGGCAGGGCCGAAATAACGCTAAATCAGGGGCAAATCACACCGTTTGGTCCCGGCGCATCGGGATGCTTTTTTGGTGCGTTCCACCACCGGCAAAGCCGGCGGCTATGTGAAGTTTCCCCGCACGGCCGTGTGGCCCGGTAAAATTGCCACGCCCTGCGGCAGGCGGGAGCATTGCATTGCGTATAAGCAGCGCCGACTACTACTGCACGAACTCCAGGCATTGGATTCTTTGGGTGGCGTCCCCCGGCACGCGTATATTTTCAATGCCCTATTGATTCTTTAAGCCAGTGTGTCTAATAATCAGGCAAAACGCCCCGCTTTTTCGAGTTAAAATCCGGTTCATTGAATTATTGGCCGCAATTGTCCGGCGATTCTCAAAAAAAACTCCGCCTCACGCCGCACTGGCACGGGAGTTGCAATATATCTTAACGTGCGGCAGCGACCGCGGCAGTGACAGAGAGTGCAAGAACGTCGGGACCGAAAGAACGTGACGGTGCTCGAATAGGGCAAGTGAATATGGATTGTGTATGGCGCAGGCCCGCCGCTTCCCGGGCACAACGTGGAGGTCTGTGCTGGTGTGATCCGCACCATACACTATCACTTAAACTCGTTTCCTCCTCCGCCATGCCGTGTGGACCTACCCTCCTCCACACGGCTTTTTTATTGCGCTGAAAACTATACGATTCCACCTCCAGTGTGTATTATTAGCATCTCTGATGTGCGTTCAGGAGTAATCGTATGACCCAGACCCCAATGACTACCGTCGCCGCAACCAGCGGAGGCCTACGCGACATCGTGGCGTTAAGCTCTTCCATTTGCTCAATTGAAAACGGTGTGTTGACCTATCGTGGTATTACCATCGATGAACTGGCGGAAAATTCCACGTTTGAAGAAGTGGTATTTCTGCTTTGGAACGCTCGCCTGCCCACGCGTGCGGAGCTTGACGATTTACGCCAATCCATCGCGGAGCAGGCGCAATTGCCTGAAGGCCTGCTGGCCATGATGAAGTCTTTTCCCCGGCGCAGAGCGTCCATAGGGGTGCTGCGCC
>JAJZCT010000094.1 GCA_021828925.1 Planctomycetota bacterium | reverse complement strand
CCGGAGGTATAAATGGTTTTGCCGTCCGCCTGCACGCTAACCGTTCCGGATCCCCAGGAACGTGAGGATTGATCCATTGCGGGAATAAATGTCAGCTTGGTGTATTGGTTGTCCAGATTGTAAACAATCCGTGCCGCAGTGTGTGTGCCCAGGCCATGGTTGAATATTCTGCCATTGGCGCGCAGTGCCTGCCCGAGGCAATTGCGATTTTTCCGCAATCGCCACGGTGTTCCGATATACGGCACCTGAATATAGCGTTGCGGAATAATATCTGTAAGCCAGGTGATATTTCCACCCAGAATGTCAATTCGGTGTATCAAGTTAACATCGCAGGTGATGGGGCGCAAGGCGGGTACCGCAAGCACCAGCGTTTTTCCGCGCCACGTTACCGCAGTGGCCGTTACGATCGTTCCGCCATAGCAGGTCAGACGAATATGCGAACCATGGAAAACCGGCGGCGCAAGGGTCTGCGCCAGGTTGATGCCTTCCATCCGGGCCAGAGGGATGGTGATTGTTCCCAGAGTGCTTTGCCATTGAACCGCCTGCGGCAAAAATCGCAGCATGGCTCCGGAGAGTTTGTCTCCGTTAATGAACTGAACATGGTCATGCGCGATGCCCGTGAGAATCGGAGCGTTGCGTATGCGGGATAAACCGGCAACATCATCCAGCGGTACGGTTATGTTCCCGAATATCAACGAATGGAATGCGAGCTTTCCGCCGTGGGACCCCATGGGCGTTCCAGATAGAACATCACCGGTACGAAGTCGCAGCCACCAGGCAACCGGGGTGGAATTGGTCGCCGATGTACTACCGTTGTCGCGCTGCAGGCTTAAAAGTTCGCGGGTGGTCAATGGTATGGTTTTCTGTTGTGTACGCAGGGTGATGCGACCCGACGCGGTCCAGGCTGCAACGTGCGCTGCGGCGATGGTTTTAATGCGGCCGCCTGGCGTCAAGGCGGCCAATCGCACCCGCCAGTGCGCTGCGCCAGCGCCGGGGGCGGTACGATTCTGCGCCCGCAGCATCAGGGGGGTAATGCCAATCAGAGCCGCAGCCGCCAGCGGCAGGAAAGCATGCAGAAAAGTTGCACGAAAATTCAAAGTTTCCTCCATGTTATTTCTGCAATATCGGCAAATACCGATCGGGAATCTGGAGAATAATTAAGGCCATGGCCGTGGCGTAACTCTGACCGGCTCCGCCGGTCCAGTTTCCGGTGGTCTGCTGCCGCTTGATCAGGTCACTGCTGACGGCGGGCCACCATTTCGCCCAATATTTTCCACCGGCAAGAAACATGGCCTGTGTGCCATAATAGTTGCCGTAGAAATAATTTCCCTGATTATTTTGCGGCGTTCCCGGCAGGCACTGCAAGAGGTAATGTACACCGTTGCCGATGGCGGCACCTCGATAAATGCCGGCATAAAGCAACGCCGCCACGCCTGCCGCCGAACGCGGAAATGCGGATCCTCCCATATTGAGCATGTAGCTGAATCCACCGTCCGCGTTTTGCAGCCGATGAACAAACCCGATGGCCTTGGTGATGACACGTTTAGGAACGGCAATTCCGGCCTCCCGCGCTGCCCGCAAGGCCATAACCTGGCAAATCGTTACTGAAATATCGGCATCCATCGGGACAGGTTGATACCGCCAGCCACCTTGGGCGTTTTGTGCGTTGATAATCAGACGAATGGCCCGCTGCAGTTTTTCGTGCAGATCGGAAGCGTGTGATTCACCATAAATCTCGGCTAAAAAAAGCGTTGCGAATCCCTGCGAATACATCGGATCGGCATCATTAGGGCCTGCGATCAGTCCGGATCGCTGGCAATGGTTGAGTACATAGCGCAAGGCACGGGAAACATTCTTGGCATATTGCCCCTGTCCGGGCAAATTACCGCCCGCCACAAACGCTAATCCGCCCAAAGCGGTAATGGCGGTCGTACCGGAATCAAATGAACCGTTGGCATTCTGCCGGGCTGCCAGCCACTTTAAGCCGTTCCGCACGGTATGCCGGACCTGTGGCGTAATTTCATCCCGCAGCGGGCTGGTCTGGCCGGCAACAAAATTTGATGGCGAATCAGCCGCGATGGCGGTTACAGGCCGATAAACACATGCGGCGATTGCGAGCGTCCAGACGGTCAATATGCTCAGGAACTTCAGAAAAGGCCGGCGTTGACGCGGCCACCCGGCCACGGTTGGGTTGAAAAGTCCGGCTGAACGGCCGCTGTGCATCAGAGATGTCGGGAAAGATGTCTCGTTGCGAACTTGATTCATGCCATTACGCTCCGGAACCTGCACGGCAATTCATAATGATATTCTACTCTGGTTGACGCTTGGCGTATAATCACCAAACTAATTGTTTCGACCTGTTGTGCCTCTGTGGCGGCAAGGCGGATCGAATTGTGCGAAGGAGGCAGTATGCCCGCAAGCGATAAATTCTGCATCGGGATTATGCAGATGCGATGCAAAAAAGATCCCATCGAAAATAGAGATCGTGCCGAGCAGCAGATTCGTGAAGCCGCGCGAAAAGGGGCTAACGTCATCTGCACGCAGGAGCTTTTCTGTTCAGAATATTTCTGCCAGAGCGAATCTACGGACCTCTTTGATCTCGCTGAATCCATTCCCGGCCCCAGCACCGACCGGTTCAGTAAATTGGCGGCGGAACTTCGGGTGGTACTGGTGATTTCTCTTTTTGAACGCCGCACGGCGGGTTTGTACCATAATACCGCGGCGGTGATAGATTCTGATGGTAAACTTCTGGGAATCTATCGGAAAATGCACATTCCGGATGATCCGTTGTTTTTTGAAAAATATTATTTCACGCCCGGCGATCTGGGATTCAAGGCGTTTCAGACGCGCTTTGGACGTATTGGTGTGCTGATATGCTGGGATCAATGGTTTCCGGAAGCTGCCAGGCTTACCGCCATGCAGGATGTCAACGTGCTGTTTTATCCCACCGCGATCGGATGGCATCCGGCGGAAAAAGCCGAATTTGGCGCTGCGCAGGTGGATGCCTGGCAAACCATTCAGCGATCGCACGCCATTGCCAACGGCGTATATGTGGCATCGCCCAATCGGGTCGGACATGAAGGCGCGAAAGACGGTGGTCTGGAATTTTTTGGCAGTTCCATTATCTGCGATCCGTTTGGCCGCTATTTACAGCGCGGTTCGGTGGATAAAGAAGAGATTCTCATTGCTGAAGTTGATCCCAATCTACAGGAAACCGTTCGCCGCAACTGGCCGTTTTTCCGGGATCGCCGCGTGGACGCATACGGCGATATAACCCGGCGATTCTCCTGATCATCCATAAGTTGTGGTGGAAGTATTTACAACGGAACCGTTCATGACCGCATCAAAAAAGACGAATAACCCATTCAGCGAATCATCCGCGGAGCTTACGCCGCGGCAGCGGGGCTACCACATGCCCGCCGAGTGGGAGCCGCACGCTGCCACTTGGTTGGCCTGGCCGCATAACCAGGAAGATTGGCCGGGAAAATTTGAGCCGATTCCCTGGATCATCGCGGATATTATCCGGCATATCGCATCGGCGGAGAAAGTTGAACTGATTGTGGAATCAGCCGGCCGCATACCGGTGATACGGGATATTCTTGATAAATCAGCCGTCAAATTATCCGCCGTTCGATTTCATGCGTTGAAAACCGATCGTATCTGGACTCGCGATTCGGGTCCGATTTTCGTAAAAAAAGCCGGTGCGGAAAAAGGTGGCATCATCGCTTCGGGGTGGCGGTTTAACGCCTGGGCCAAGTATGACAATTATCACCGTGATGCGCTGGTGCCAACGTACGCGGCCAAAGTCCTCGGCGTGCCGATCCACCATCCAACCGCAACTCGCACAGACGGCAAAAGCGTTCGTCTTGTTCTGGAGGGCGGCAGTATTGATGTTAATGGCGCGGGGTGTCTGCTGACCACCGAGGAGTGCCTGCTTTCCAAAGTGCAATGCCGCAATCCGGGCATATCCCGGCTGGTACTGGAGCAAAAACTTTGCGACAACCTGGGGGTGGAGAAAATCCTGTGGCTCCATAGTGGAATTGTTGGCGATGATACGCATGGCCATATTGACGATACCGCCCGCTTTGTGCGCTCAACGGCAATCGCGGCGTGCGTGGAACCCAACAGTCGCGATGCCAATCATCGACGGCTGAAGGAAAATATCCGCCGCCTGAAGTCCATGCGCGATGTCAGCGGGCGGAGCTTTGACATCATCGAATTGCCATTGCCCAAGCCGGTCTGTTTTGAAAAGCAGCGTTTGCCGGCGAGCTATGCCAATTTTTATATCTGCAATGCCGGCGTGATGGTTCCCGTATTTAACGATCCCGCGGATGTGCAGGCCCTGAAAATTCTGGAACAATGTTTTCCCGATCGGCGTATAATCCCGGTATATTGCCGGGATCTGGTCTGGGGGCTTGGTACGCTGCATTGTATGACGCAGCAACAACCGCGATAATGCTGAACATTGATGTTTGTTGTAATGATGGCTGGTCGAGCATTTTGGAGTATACATGCGAATACTGGTAACCGGTGGAGCGGGATTTATTGGCTCAAATCTGGCGAAGTATTTAATTTCGCACGGGCATAATGTTGTGGTGCTCGATGATTTTTCTTCAGGAGATTTCAGAAACCTTGTCAAATTCACCGGCGAAGTCTGCACCGACCGGTGCGAAAATCCGCCGGCCGGACGTTTTGACGTCATTTTCCATGAAGCGTCGATCACCGATACCACCGTTACCGATCAATGGAAAATGATGGAGAATAATCTTGAGCGATTCCGGACCGTTTTATCATGGGCGACGATATGGAAGGCTCGCGTCGTATGGGCTTCCTCGGCCGCGACGTATGGCAATCGCCCCGCTCCGATGCGCGAAACCGATGAGCCGTCGCCGTTGAATGTCTATGGCTATTCGAAACTGGCCATGGAGCGTCTGGCGGCCCGGTGGCATGCGGATTCGCATCTGCCGATTGTTGGTTTACGTTATTTCAATGTCTACGGACCCGGGGAAGCGCATAAGGGCAAATTCGCGTCGATGATCTACCAATTGGCGCAGCAGATGAAAGCCGGCAAGCGCCCGAGGATTTTTCATGACGGCAATCAACGGCGGGATTTCGTATGGATTGATGATGTCATTCAAGCCAATGTCAAAGCGCTGGATGCCGAAGGGTGTCACGTATTGAATGTCGGCAGCGGGGTGTCGGAGTCATTCAATGTGATTATTGCGGAATTGAACCGGGTTATGCACACGAATCTGCAGCCGGAATATATTGATAATCCCTACAGCTTCTTTCAGAATCACACGGAGGCTGATATTACCGCGGCGCGAACCATTCTGGGCTACAGTCCCAAAGTCGGATTGGTGGAGGGTGTGCGAAATTATTACGGTTCGGGAGCGATGTGATGAATTTCAGATCAGCCATGGCGGCAGTGCTGTCCACCATTCTGCTGCTTACGCTGGCGGGGTGTCGAAATCCGCCACCCTCCAGGGCCATGAACAGTAATGCCCCGGCCCTGCGGGGAATAAAATCATGGGTGGCCGCCGGGGCCGGGCCTTATGATGGAAAATTGATCGGTACGCTGGAATATGACAATCAATCGATCCCGGTCGTCGGGCGGCTTGATTTGATCAATGCCTACCGATTTACGTTGGCGTTGCAGACGGTTGATGGAAAATGTGCGTTCGTTCTGCATCGCAATTGGGCGGGCACGCACTTCCTGCGATCGCCTTCCGACTCCTATCGGGCTTTGGCGCGGGCAATCGGAGAGGAAATATCTCTGGCTTTTCGGCGTCCGGAGGGACCTTGGCGTGCGGTTGTGACCGCTTCCACAGACGTTGTGCGTTACAAAAATGCCAATGACAGTAAATTCGATTGGCGGCTTACTTCCGGACCGAATCATTTGCTTCTTACGCAACTGCTGGTTAAAAGACCAGCGGGTTCCCGATTTATTTTTACATTCATTGATGACGCGGCGGGAGTGCCGGCCGGCATGACCATGTCTGACAGTTCTCCGCAGTGCACGTTGCAACTGCAGTTGACGGATCGCAACCAGGTGACCGCAATGGCGCATCTTCCATAAATATCAGCAAGTTAACGGAAGTATTGATGAACATGAACATGGCCGGTGAAGTTCTGACGCGGCACCCCTTTGTGACGGGTGGGCTGGGACTTTGTGCCGCCGGCGCTGCAGCCATCTGGTACAGCGTTCTATACTCCGGAAGTCATATCGTGGCACCGGTCATTAAAACCATTGAGCGTAACGATGCGGTGGCATTAACCTTCGATGACGGCCCGACGCCGGGGTATACCGATCGTGTGCTGGATATATTGCGGCAGCACAATTGTCATGCGAGTTTTTTTCTCATTGGCACTCAAGTTCGGCAGTATCCGGAACTGGTGCGGCGAATAACCGCGGAAGGGCATGCCATCGGCAATCATACCTGGGATCACGACCACCATGGTGTATGGCACGGGGAATCCTACTGGCTGGATCAGTTGCAGCGAACCAGCGCGGCATTGGCGGATATCACCGGGCGGGCGCCGGCGTTGTTCCGCGCGCCGATGGGATTTAAAACGCCGCCTCAGGCACGGGCCGTGCGAAAGGGTTCCATGCGGTACATCGCCTGGCGGGTGCGGGCCTGGGATACGCTGAATATATCGTCACGCACCATTTGCCGGATCGTGACATCACAACTGCGGCCGGGTGATATCGTGACGATGCATGATGGTCTGGAGCCGGCCCGCAAAATGTGTTCGCAGGAAGCAACGGTTCAGGCGTTGCCGGAGATTCTGAGAATTCTGAAACAGCGCAATCTCACGTCGATTAATCTGGACAAGGCTCTGCCGGGCGGGGCCTACCAATAGCCTTGCCGACCGGTCTGTTTATGCCGGTTGCGGATCAGTGCGAGCTTTCTCCGCGGGCCGTTCCCACATCGCAAGACATCGCGGGCATATCGCTCTGTACCGGTGGCATTATTGCATTCGCTGAAGCGCAAAATCGCGGGCTGTTTCCATCGCTTTTTCAATCTGGTGCGCATCTTTACCGCCGGCCATGGCCATCTGTGGCCGACCGCCACCGGTTCCGCCAACAACCGGGGCAACGGTTTTCACCCAGTCACCGGCGCTGATTTTGTTGATCAGCGAATCGCTGACGGCTGCAACAAAATTAACCTTTGGAGGCAGCAGATTGCCTTGTTTGTCCGTCTCGGTAATGGTGGAGGCCAACAGCATGGCAATCGCGGCGGGATGAAGTTTTTTCTTCACCGCGTCCACCGTGGCTCGCAAAGTCGGGATATCCGCATCGGAAATTTGCCCCACAATGAGCTTGCTGTCACCGAAATTTTGGACCTGGTCCAGCAGCATGGCGATGGTGCCGTTCATATCGGAACTGTTTTGTGACAGCGACTGTCTTTTTTGCTGTTGTTTGATGCGTTCCTGAACCTGCGCCGCGGCGTGAAGCGCGCGGCGGCGGGTAAGAAGAGGCAGCGTTGTGTCACGGCTGGCCTGTTGCAGGGAATTCGCCAGTGCGATCTGTTCGTCCTGTTTGCCGTCTTTACTTGAGGTGATAAGTGCCTCAATGGCCGCGGCATTTCGCCGGGCGGCCTGTGCGGCGGCCCCGGTAACCGCAACCAGCCGGCGCACACCCTTGCTGACGGATTCCTCCGCGATAATGGCAAATTCCTCCGCTTCCTCCGTGCTGGCCAGATGTGTTCCGCCACAAAATTCAATCGAATATTTCCGCCAGTCTGGATTTTCAGGATTCGCCAGTAAATCCGAAACGGGAACACCAACTGAAACCACTCGCACCATGGCCGGATATTTTTCACCAAACACCGCCCGCAGCGAATAGATTTGTCTTGCCTGTTCCAGCGGTGCCACTTGTGTGTAAACCGGGAGCTTTCTGTCAATCGCCGTCCGCACCAGAAATTCCACCTTTTCCAGTTCATGATCTTCCATGGATTTTGGCTGCAGGAAATCGAAACGCAGTTTTTCCCCGTCCACCAGCGAGCCTTTCTGTTCGACATGATCGCCGAGGGTTTCGCGCAGGGCCCAATTCGCCAGATGGGTTGCCGTATGATTTTTTTCAATGCGCTTGCGAGCGCTGAAAACCGCGGCGCTGCCGGAGTCTCCGCGCTGCAGCTTGCCATTTTTCAAGTGGCCAACATGCAGCACATATCCGCCAAGTTGCCGCGCGGCTTCCACAATGAACGTGGCGCCCGTGTCGGTTTTTATTTCGCCCTGATCACCGATCTGTCCGCCCATTTCCGCATAAAAGTTCGTTTTATCAAGAATCAATGCCACCGTTCCGGATTCATTGGCTGCAATGGATTCCTGCAGGCGATGTCCATCCCAAATCGCGGCTATGTGCGTGCGCAGGGGCTTATGTTCATATTTGGCATGGTCATCGGTTGGTTTAACGCGAAGATGCGGCAGTTCGGCCAGAACTTCCGGCGGCATGTCCGCAAGGCTGTGTTGAGTGGCTTTTCCTCCGGCGCGGGCCTTTTCCCGGGCCTGCTCCATCAACAGTTCATAGCCATGAATATCCACGCCCATGTTTTGTTCCCGCGCCATGATCTGCGTGAGATCAATGGGGAACCCGAAGGTGTCGTGCAGTTTGAAGGCGTTGTGCGCCGAGATAATCGTTCGTTGGCGCTTTTCGGCGCGGGCTTCTTCGGCGGCAATCTGGAAAAGCTCCAACCCGCGATCCAATGTGCGGCTGAAACTCCGCTCTTCCTCTTCAATGATTCCGGCCACACCGGCGGGATTCTTATTCAGTTCCGGAAACGCGTCGCTCATGGTGCTGACAATCACCGGCACGAGTTGATGCAGAAACGGTTCGCGCAGTTCCAGATACTGCCGCCCGAAGCGTACGGCGCGGCGCAGAATGCGCCGAAGCACATAACCTCTGCCGTCATTTCCTGGAACCGCACCATCGGTCAGCGCAAAGGTCAGGCAGCGAATATGATCCGCAATTACGCGGAAGGCAATATCGCGTGCCAGCGCCGGATTCTTCGATTCTTCACCGGACCCTTGATCCAGTTCTGGAAATGCGCCGGTGTACCGCTTTCCGCAAAGTTCACCAATGGCTGTGAAAAGCGGAGCAAACAGGTCCGTTGCGTAGTTGTCCTGTTTATCCTGCAAGACCTGACAGATTCGTTCCAGTCCCATGCCCGTATCCACATGCTGCGCCGGCAGGGCGGTAAGCTTGCGATCAGCACCGCATGATGAT